>NZ_JACESD010000014.1:0-55888 GCF_013911995.1 Euryhalocaulis sp. | reverse complement strand
GAATATGCGGGGGCGGGCGGCGTGAGTATCGGGGTGAAAATGCAGGTCAGCATCTCCGGAAAGACCGGAGATGAGTTGAAACGCCTTGCCGCGGACGAGGATTTCGCCGCCCTGGAAAAACGGCTGGACCACCTGAAAAAGGCTTTCCCGGACGACTTCCTCGTCAACCGCCTTTCCGCCGACAATCACTACCGGAAACAGGAGTTTGAGGCCGCGCGCGCGCTTTACGCCAAGGTGGTGCAGCAGGAGGCGCGGAATCCGGCGCTTCTGGCGCGCGCGGCCCGTGCGGCCCACCTTGCCGGCAAGCTGGACCAGGCCGAGGGTCTCTACGGCAGGGCGCTCAAGATCGATCCAAAAAATTCCGACGCCCATACAGGGCTGGTCGTTGTCCAGTTCGCACGGCGGAAATTGAAAGCCGCCGCGGCAAGCGCCGCGCAAGCGATGAAGCTGGGGATCGACCCGATAGACCTGGTCTACACGGCCTCCCTCGCAGAATTGCAGCTGGGCCGGGCCGACAAATCCGAACAGCTTTTGACGGGCCTGTTGAAGCGTGACCCGAAACATGTCGGCGCGCTGATCGATCTGGGCAATATCGGGATGAAGCGCGGCCATCTGAAGACGGCGGAAATTCTCTATCGCGAGGCCGTGCTGATCGATCCGGAGCGCGCCGCGGCGCTCAATAATCTGGGTACGATCCTGGCCGACATGAAACAGCCCGAAGAAGCTGAAACGCTGATCCGGCGCTCCATCGAACTCGCGCCCAATGACTACAAGATGCACGTCAATTATGGGCGCTTCCTGCATAAAATGAACCGGCTGGAAGAAGCCCGCGAAGCATATCAGGACGCCATCAAGGTCAATCCGAATTCCTTTGCGGCGCACAGCAATCTGGCCGGCGTCTGGAAAGACCTGAACCACTTCTCTGAATCCTACGAGCATTATGAGCGCGCGATCAGGCTGGCGCCCGACGCCCATTTTGTCCGCTCAAATCATATTTTCACGGCCTGCCACGATCCTGAGGTGCCCAACGAGGAAACGCTGGGCATGGCGGAACGCTTTGCCGAAACAGTCCGGGCCAAGGCGCGGCCTTTCACGCACGCGGCGCGCAAGGACCCGAGAAAGACACCGTTGAAAATCGGCTTCATTTCCGCGGATTTCCGCGAACATGCGGTCTGTTTTTTTCTAGAAGCCTTGCTGCCGCGAATTGACCGCGGCCGGTTTCACCTGACCGCATACGCCAACCAGACGGTCGAGGATGACTATACAAGGCGTCTGAAACAGAGCTTCGGAGACTGGCGCGCCACGTCCCAAATGTCAGACGCCGATCTGGCGGGCCGGATAAAGGCCGACAATATCGATGTCCTGATCGACCTGTCTGGTCATACGGGCGGCAATCGTCTGCCGGTCTTCGCGTGGAAGCCGGCGCCCGTTCAGGTGACGTGGCTGGGGCTGGAAGCGACAACGGGCCTGTCAGAAATCGACTATATAATCGTGGACGCCTGGAGCCTCACCGAACCGGACGAGGCGTTATTTACCGAAAAACCCTGGCGGATGCCCGATGTCCGCCAATGTTTCAGCCCGCCGGACATCAACCGGCCGGTTTCCCCCCTGCCCGCTCTCAAAAACGGCTACGTGACTTTCGGCAGTTTCAATAAATATTCAAAACTGAACGAGCGTACTTTCAGCGTCTGGGGCGAGATTCTCTGGCGCGTACCGCAATCCCGGTTGCTGTTGAAGTCCAAATCCTTTGGCGACGCCGTAACGCGAAAGCGGATTTTCGAGACTTTCTCCAACCAGGGGATTTCGCCGGAGCGCATCGTCCTGCGGGGCGCAACCGCCTCGCGGGAGGAGCATCTGGAGACCTATGACGAGATCGACATAGCGCTGGACCCGATCCCCTATCCCGGCATCACCACCACGCTGGAAGCCATGTGGATGGGGGCGCCGGTGCTGGCCCTGCGTGGCGAGAAATTCCTTGAGCGCGCCTCGGACTCCATCCTTTCGGCGGCCGGTCTTCCCGACTGGATCGCCGAAACCCCGGAGAGCTATATCGAACAGGCGGCGGCCCGGGCCGCGGACCTGGAAAGCCTTTCCGCCCTTCGCGCGGGCCTTCGCGATCAGGTTGGCGCCTCCCCTCTGTGTGATGCTGACGGGTTCGCCCGGAAATTCGAAAACGCCATCAAGGGCATGTATGAGCGCTTCGCCGGATAGGGCCGAAACGCTGAAGTCGCTGGATCAGCTGATTGCCGCGCGACGATTGACGGAAGCCGACAATGCGATTTCTGCGTGTCTGGAGACTTCGCCCGAAGACGCGGCGTTGTGGCTTCGCCGCGGCATTGTGCGCGCTCAGGCCCGCCGGCTGGAAGATGCGCTGCAGGCGCTGGAAAAATCCGCTTCGATCGGCGGCGAAACGGCCGTCCTTCACTACAATATGTCGGGCGTCAAAAGTGATCTGGGCCGGCTTGATCAAGCCTCGGACCATCTGGAACAGGCGCTGCGCCTCAATCCGAAGTTCTACAAGGCCTATAACGCCTACGCGCACAGCCGGCGGTTTGACGCCGAGCAATCGCAAGACTGGCTGAACCGCGTTTCGTCCCTGCTCTCGCAGCCGGGTTTACAGAAGGATGCGACGGCCGTGCTCAATTTCGCGGCCGCGCGCTGGGCCGAAAGCGCAAAACTCTATGACCGCGCCTGGGACCATGCCATCGCGGCCAATACGGCGCGCCAGAAACCCTTTGACAGAGCTGCGTGGGAAAACCGCTATCAGGCGACTTTGCAGACCTTCACCCCCGGCCTGCTGGCAGATGCGTCCCAGGGCGCCGGTGGCGAGGGCTCAGAGTTCATATTCGTCGTGGGCATGCCGCGCTCCGGCACCACCCTGACGGAGCAGTTACTGGTATCCGCCGGCGCGTTCGGCGCGGGGGAGCGCAACGATATTCAGGCAATTATCGGGAGCCTTGAACGCACGCTGCGCATGCCATGGCCCGTCATGGCGAACCGGCTGGACCAGGAAACGCTTCGCCAGGCCGGCGCGGCCTATGCGCGGACCCTGAAGAATCTCGCCCCGTCACACCGGGTGTTCGTGGATAAATGCCCGACAAATTTTCGCTATCTGGGCTTCATACGCATGATCCTGCCCGGGGCGCGCTTCGTCTGGTGCCGGCGCGACCCGATGGATACGTGCCTTTCCTGCTATCTGCAGGATTTCAATGACCAGCCCTATGCGTTCAATCTGGATTCGCTGGCCTTTACGTATGCCTGGCAGGAGAAATTGATGCGGCGCTGGGGGCAAGTGGCGGGACCGGTTCTGGAATGGCGTTATGAAGACGCGCTGCGCGATCTTGAAGTCCAGTCGCAACGTCTGGCCGAATTCGCCGGTCTTCCCTGGGCACCGGACATTTTGAATTTCCAGGACAATGAGCGCGCCGTGTCGACAGCCAGCAACTGGCAGGTGCGTCAGCCGCTTTATCAATCTTCACGGGGGCGCGCGGCGCGGTTTGGCGGCGCGCTTCAGCCCCTGTCCGCAGCTTTGGCCGCCGAGGGCGTCAAGCTGAAATGAAAGAAGGCGGGCGCAATGGCCCGCCTTCTATCCAGTCTGTGCGGGCGGGACCCGAAGGTCCCGCCCTTGCGTCATGCGGCTACAGGATGAAGTCGCCGGCAATCGGCTCCTCGCCCAGAACCAGGACGGAGAAGTCCACCCGTCCGTCGCCGTCGACGTCAGCCTGAACCAGGATGCCGTTGGCCAGTTCCTTCAACACCAGCTCGCCCGCGGATCCCGAGAAGCTTCCAACGATGCTGAAAGCCTGGTCCCCGCCAAGCACAGAGTTGGCGTCGATAGCGGAAAGGTCGATCTGGTCCACACCGCTTTCGAAGTCGGTTATGCGGTCACGGCCGGTTGCGGCCCGCGTGCTGTCGGTCAGCGCCGTATAGACGAACACGTCCGCGCCGGAGTTACCGGTGAGGGTATCCCGGCCCTGGCCGCCGACAAGCGTATCGTCGCCGGCCCCGCCGATCATTCTGTCGTCGCCGTTGCCGCCGAACAGGACATCGTCATCCGCCAGGCCGTTGAGGCGGTCATGGCCGTCGAGCCCGTAGATAACATCCTGACCCGGCGTGCCGTTCAGCGTGTCATTGCCGTTCGTGCCGACCAGAACCTCAGCCGACTCACCGGTCACTGTGATGTACACGGTCGCAGAGTCAGTCGCGCCGTTGCCGTCAGAGACGATGTAGGTGAACGAATCGGCGCTCGTATCACCCGTTTCCAGGCTGTCGAAGGCCCCGTTCGGGTCGTAGTCGTATGTCCCGTCACTGTTCAGCGTCAGCTCCGCGCCGGAGCCGAGGGTGATGGTCGTCCCCACGTCGGACGAAGAACCGTTCACTCCGACAACCTCAAGAATATCAGAGGCGTCCGGATCGGTGTCGTTGGCGAGCACATTGCCAGAGGCGACATCGCTTTCCACGACGACGTTGCCGTCTCCGACAGCATCCGGGCTGTCGTTTTCACCAATGACCGTGACATAGACCGTGGCGCTATCGGTGCCTCCGTTCCCATCAGAGACCGTGTAGGTGAAGCTGTCTGTCGCCGATTCGCCGCTGGCCAGGAACTCGTACGCCCCGTTCGGATCGTAGTCGTAACTGCCCGTACTGTTCAGGGTTACCGTAGCGCCGGAACCGAGCGTGACTGTCGAATTCACGCTGGAGCTGGAGCCGTTGACTTCCGTGACCGCAAGTCCGTCACTTTCCACATCCGAGTCATTGAACAGGACATTTCCGGTCGCCGGCTCCAGAACTTCAGCGCCGCCAGGCGGGACGATTGCGCCGCCGTCTTCCCAGACCGTGGCATAATCATCGCTCGCTTCGGGGGCGTCATTCACGCCGGTGATCGTGTAGGTCACGGTCGCCGTGTCAGTTGAGCCGTTGCCGTCCGACACCGTGTAGGTGAAGGAGTCCGTCGCCGTCTCGCCGCCGCCAAGGCTTTCATAGGCGCCATTCTCGAAGATCACCGCCGATCCCGATGCGCTGAGATTCACCTCGGCGCCGGACGCCAGCGTAATGAAGCTGTCGACATTGGAAGCCGCGCCTTCAACGGCGATGACGGTCAGCGTGTCGCTGGCGTCCACATCCGTGTCGTTGAAGAGAACGTCAATGGACGATCCGCCGAAGCCCTCGGTGAGGGCGTCTGCGTCATCAACCGCGGTCACGGCGTCGTTCTGCCCATGGATCGTAACGGTGACCGTGGCGCTGTCCGTGGCGCCGTTCCCGTCGCTGATCGTGTAGGTGAAGCTGTCGGTCGCGGTTTCACCCACGGCCAGGCTCTCGAACGCCCCGTTGGGGTCGTAGTCGTAATCGCCGAGGCTATCGAGATCGACGGTTGCGCCTGAACTCAGCGTAACCGTGGTTCCGACATTAGAGGCGCCGCCATTGACCGCGGTAACGGCTAGCCCATCACTTTCGACATCCGTGTCGTTGGTCAACACGTTGCCATTCAGGGTTTCGGCATATTCCGTTCCGTCTTCAAAGCTGGACACGTTGTCGTCATTGGCCACCGGAGCGTCATTGACGCCGATGATCTCGATAGTGACCAGCCCTGTATCGGTGCCGCCATTGCCGTCCGTCACCGTATAGGTGAACGTGTCCGAGGCGGTCTCGCCGGCTGCAAGGCTCTCGAATTGGTCATTCGGATTGTAGGAGAACGTGCCATCGCTGTTCACGTTCAATATCGCGCCGGAGCCGAGCGTGATGGTCGTGCCCACACCGCTTGAGGCTCCTTCGATCTCTGCGACCGACAAGACGTCGGAAGTATCGACGTCGGAAGCGCCTGCAAGAAGGTTCGAAACAGACGTCAGCCCGTCATCTTCGTTGATGAAGCCAAAATAGCCGACGTCAGTCGTGACAGGCGCGTCATTCTCGCCCGTGATCGTGATTGTGGCCGTTGCCGTATCCGTCCCGCCATTGCCGTCCGTCACCGTGTAGGTGAAGGAGTCCGTGGCGGTTTCGCCCACGGCCAGGCTCTCGAACTGACTGTTCGGATCATAGTCGTAAGACCCGTCGCTGCCCAGCGTCAGCAGAGCGCCGGAGCTGAGCGTGATCTGCGCGCCCACGACGGATCCGTTGCCGTTGACCTGCGTGACAAGCAGCGTGTCGCTGGCGTCCACGTCGGTGTCGTTGGTCAGGACATTGCCCGACGCCGCGGGGCCGTCTTCATCGGCCGCGCCGGTATCGGCAACCGCAACCGGGTCGTCATTCTCGCCCGTGACGGTTACGACCACGCTGGCCGTGTCCGTCCCGCCGTTCCCGTCCGTCACCGTGTAGGTGAAGGAGTCCGTGGCGGTTTCGCCGACGGCAAGACTCTCGAACGCGCCGTTCGGGTCATAGTCGACCGTGCCGTCGGTCAGAAGGGTCACAGAGGCGCCGGACCCAAGCGTGACCGCGCCGGAAAGGTCCGTCTCGCCACCGATGGAGCCAACGGTCAGGACGTCGCTCGTATCGACGTCGGTATCGTTGCCAACCAGATCGATATTGTCAGCCGGTCCGCCCTCATCGACCGCGCCGGTATCGGCGAAGGCCGAAGGCGTATCATTGTCGCCCGTGATCGTGACGGTCGCCGTGGCGGTGTCCGAACCGCCGTTTCCGTCCGTCACCGTATAGGTGAAGGAGTCGGTCGCAGTCTCGCCGGCCGCCAGGCTCTCGAAAGAGCCGTTGGCGTCATAATCATAGGAGCCGTCGCTGCCCAGCGTCAGCAAAGCGCCGGAGCCGAGCGTGATCTGCACGCCAACATCGCTTCCCGTTCCGTTGACCCCGATGACGGACAGCACGTCGCTGGAGTCCACATCGGTGTCGTTGTCCAGAACATTGCCGGTGGACGAAGGCCCGTCCTCGTCAGCCGGGATCGCGTCCGCGGCGGCAAGCGGGTTATCGTTTTCGCCATCGATCCGGATAGCAATGGTAGAGCTGTCCGTCCCGCCATTGCCGTCGGTCACCGTGTAGGTGAAGGAGTCGGTGGTGGTTTCGCCCGCAGCCAGGCTCTCGAACTGACCATTCGGGTTATAGGAGAACGAGCCATCGCTGTTCATCGTCACCTGAGCGCCCGAGGCCAGCGTTACGCTGGTTCCAACGCCCGTGGCGGAGCCTGCAACGGCCGAGATCGATAACGTATCCGATGCGTCGACATCGACAACTGCGTCTGAAATGACGTTCGAGACCGGCGTAAGACCATCGTCTTCGTCAGAGTACCCCAGGTAAAGAATGGAGTCGGCGTCGGGCGCGTCGTTCTCGCCGATTATGTTGACCGTCACGGTCGCCGTATCAGTCGCGCCATTGCCGTCAGAGACCGTATAGGTGAAGGAATCGGTTGCGGTTTCGCCGAGCGCCAGGGTCTCGAACTGGTCATTCGGGTTGTAGATATAGGTTCCGTTGCCCGCCATCGTCAGGGTCGCGCCGGAGCCAAGCGTGACCTGCACGCCCACATTCGAACCCGAGCCTTCCACGCCCACAACGCTCAGGGAGTCGCTGGCGTCAGCGTCCGTGTCGTTGAACAGGGCGTTATCGCTGGCCGAGGGGCCGTCCTCGTTCACAAAGTCCGTATCGTCGGTTGCCGTTGGCGTGTCGTTTTCGCCATTGACGGTGACGGTGACGGTGGCGCTATCGGTGCCGCCAACGCCGTCACTGATTGCGTAAGTGAATGAGTCCGTCGCGGATTCGCCGCCCGCCAGATATTCGAACGCCCCGTTGGGGTCGTAGTCGTATGTCCCGTCGCTGTTCAGCGTCAGCAGCGCGCCAGTGCCCAGCGTGATCTGAACACCGATATTCGACGCCGAACCATTCACCGAAGTGACGTCAAAGGCTTCGCCCTCGGCATCAATCGTATCGTTGATCGTGACGTCGCCCGAAGCGGCAGGGCCGTCTTCGTCCGCTGAGTCCGTATCGTCGTTTGCGGTCGGCGCATCGTTCGCGCCTGTGATGGTGACCGTCACCGAAGCGCTGTCGGTGCCGCCATTACCATCGGAGATGACATAGCCGAACGAGTCGAGCGTCGTCTCGCCCGCGGCCAGGTCCTCGAAGGCCCCGTTGGCATCGTAGTCATAGGATCCGTCGCTGTTCAGCGTCAGCTGCGCGCCAGAGCCAAGAGTGATCGTGGTCCCGACATAGCTGGCCGAACCGTTGACGTTGACCACGGAAAGAACATCCGTGGCGTCCGGATCGGTATCGTTGGCAAGCACATTGCCGGTGCTGGACGGCCCATCCTCGGCGGCGAGGATCGAGTCGGTGGCCGCGCTCGGGCCGTCATTGGCGCCGGTGATGGTTACGGTGACAGAGGCGGTGTCGGTGCCGCCATTGCCGTCGCTGACCGTGTAGGTAAAGGAATCCGTTGCGGTCTCGCCAGCGCCCAGGCTCTCGAACTGGCCGTTCGGATTGTAGATATACGCGCCGTTGCCCGCCAGATTGACCAGCGCGCCGGAGCCAAGCGTGATCTGCGTCCCGACAGAGGACGCCGCGCCATTAACCTCGGTTACCAAGAGCGTGTCGCTTTCGACATCGGTGTCGTTGGTCAGGACATTGTCGGAAATCGCGCCGCCGTTTTCGGTCGCGGAGTCTACGTCGTCCGCGGCGACAGGCGCGTCATTGACGCCCTCGATCTGGATGCGGACCACGCCAGTATCCGAACCGCCATTGCCGTCCGTCACCGTGTAGGTGAAGGAATCGGTGGCCGTTTCACCCGCGCCCAAGCTCTCGAACTGGCCATTGGCGTCATAACGGAACGCGCCGCCGGAACCCACAATAATCTGGGCGCCGGAGTCCAGCGTGACCGTCGCGCCTATATTGCTGGCGGAGCCTTCAATAGACGCCATCGTCAGCACATCGCTGGCGTCCGGGTCGGTCGCATGATCGGAGATCACGTTGGCGATAATTGTCGAGCCGTCGTCTTCGCTCACGCCCGTGTAAAGGACGAAGGCCGGAACGCTGGGCGCGTCATTCTGACCGGTGATCGTGATCGTCACGGTGGCGGAATCGGTCGCGCCTTCGCCGTCAGTCACCGTGTAGGTGAAGGAGTCCGTCGCGGTCTCGCCTGCCGCCAGGCTCTCGAACTGGGAGTTAGGGTCGTAGGAATATGAGCCGTCGCTGTACAGCGACACCTGAGCGCCGGAGGACAAGGTTACCGACGACCCTACGTCGGAGCTCGAGCCGTTGATCTCGAGAACTGACAACGTATCCGCAGCGTCAGCGTCGGAGTCATTGTCCAGAACATTGCCCGTCGTGGGCGCAGGAATGGCGCGATCAACGACGGCGCCGTTTTCAGGAACCGTAGCGGTGTCATCAACCGCCAGCGGGGCATCATTCGCCCCGTTGACCGAGACCACGACGCTGGCCGTGTCCGTGCCGCCGTTCCCGTCGGAGACAGTGTAGGTGAAGGAATCGTAGGCTGTGTCGCCGGCGGAAAGATAATCGAACGCGCCATTGGCGTCGTAATCGACCGAGCCGTCGCTCTGAACCGTCACCTGCGCGCCGGAACCGAGCGTGATGGGGGAGCCGGTGTTCGAGTTGCCCGCGATTTCTGTGATCGAAAGCGCGTCGCTGTCGGGATCGGTGTCATTGCCGATCACGTCGATGTTCAGCGCCGAATCGTCCTCGCTGCCGGCAGCAATGTCATCGTTTGCCGTGGGCGCATTGTTGGGGGGAGCATCGGAACCGTTGACGGTAATGCGCACCTGGGCGGACGAGGTCCCGCCATTCCCGTCGCTGATCGAATAGGTGAAGGTGTCCACCGCGAATTCGGAAGGATTGAGATACTCGAACGCGCCGTTTGGATCGTAATCGTAGGAACCGTCGCTATTGAGCGTGAGCAAAGCGCCAGAGGCGAGTTCAATCGTGGACCCGATAGAGGAAGCAGACCCGTTTACCCCCGTAACCACGAGCGGGTCGTCATCACGGTCAATATCGTTGTCCAGAACATTTGCGTTCAGAACGTCATATTCGTCGGTTTGCTCTCTGTCCAAACGAGCGCGAGGTGCGGCCATGTTCCATCTCCCCTATGGCTGGCTCAAATTTTTAACCGGAGCTCTGGTGAATTCCGTGCCAGGCTGAAACAGAATCCGGGCGAGGACTCCGTTTCGGAATGATCAGGAAGTCTTTAGACCCAAGGGATTGAGGGTCAAGCATCAACTTAGATCAATTTTTGAAATATTTTTTTAAGGGTGTGAGGAATCAGGCAGAAGGCGCTAATAAATAAGCGCATTTTTCTATTTTTAAGTTATTGCCGTTTTTCCCCAGACTTTTTCTGATAAACGTCTGCGTGTGAAATCTGCTTTCACGATCAACATAACAATTATCCAGTCACGACGACTCAAGACTTCGCGATATTAATTGTATATCATCGTGTATTCACATACTGACGCTTGTTACACCATCCGGAACGCAATAATGATGACTTCGCCTGACGGAAAAAGCCGGACCGCTGACCTGACAGAGGTGAAGGCGGCTCTTGCGGCGGGCGACCGGGGACGGCTTGCCGGGCTGCTGGAGACAATGTCCCGGCGCCCCTTGGAAAACCTGAAGGGGGCGGACCTGGCCACGCTGGGCGCCGCCAGCCTGTTCACGGGCAATGTGGACCGCGCCGAACCCTGGCTGGCGCGGGCGGTCGCCGCCCACCCCGGCGACCTGTCGGCGCTGCATAATCTGGGGGCCTGCAAAGCGTTCAAGAAGGACCGTGAACAGGCCGCCTTGATCTTTCGCGAGGTTCTGGCCGCCAATCCCGCGGCGACGAATTCGCGGCACAGCCTTGTCGCGATCCTGACGGAGATGGGCCGCCACGCCGAGGCGGCGCAACAATGCACGGCGGGTCTGGTCCACGCCCCGGACGATGCGGTTCTGCTGATGTCACGCGCCACCGCGCGTTACCAGTTGGCCGATTTCGAAGGCTCCCTGGCCGATTGCGAGGCCGCCCTGCAACACGACCCGTCGCGCGTGGCTGCTCTGGCGCTCATGGGGTCGAATCTTCTGACCCTCGGAGACAGGGAGGGGGCGGCGGACGCTTATGCCCGGGCCTGCCGGATGGATCCGTCGGCGACGGGCGCCCTGCGATCCCTGGTGGAGAACAAGCTGCTCGATAACGGCCGGCTGAAGCCGCTTCTGGACAGGGTCGAGTCTGCAAAAGCCCGCTTTTCCTCCCGCCAGCTCTGCGAGTTTAATTTCGCAAAGGGGCGCGTGCTTGAGAAAGCCGGAAATCTGACGTCCGCCCATAAATGTTACGCGGACGCCAATGCGCTTGCCGCCGAAATTTTCCCCTACATCCCCAGCCGGATTGACGCGCTGAAGTCGACGATGCTGTCGCTGGACGAACTGGCCGCGGCCATGCCCGCGCCCTCCGGCGGGCGGCCGGGGCCGATATTCGTGATCGGTCTGCCTCGCTCGGGAACCAGCCTAGTCGAACAGATACTCTCCAGCCACAGCTCCGTCGCCGGGTGCGGCGAAACGCTGGCCGTCCGTGAAAGCGCGTACAAAAGCGGGCTTCTGGTCAAGGACGCCCTGCCCCGGACCATCCGGGCCGACGCCATCGGCCGGTTTGCCGAAAACTATATCGCCGCCATGGAATCCGCCGCGAAAGGAAAGCCTTTTTTCGTCGACAAGATGCCGGCGAATTTCCAGTTTGCCGGCCTGATCGCCCGCGCCTTTCCCGACGCGCCCATACTTCATTGCACGCGGGATCTGCGCGACATAGCCGTCTCGGCCTATACCCGTTTCTTTCCCAGCGGTCTGTCCTGGACGTATTCCTGGCGCGCTATCACGCACTATTTCGCGATGCACCGCGCTTTGATGGATGAGTGGGAGCGCCGCCATCCGGGAAGAATCCGGCAGGTTTCCTATTCAAGCCTTGTCACCGATCCGGACGCCGCGGTCCGCGGACTGCTGGAACACTGTGGACTGCCGTGGGAAGAGGCGGCGCTGACGCCGCACCGCAATGCGCGCCCCGTCAGGACCGCAAGCGTCGAACAGGTGCGGCAGCCCATCCATGCCGGCGCCATTGGCGGCTGGCGGCCTCACGCGCCGTACATGGCCGGTTTCCTGGACCGCTATGACGCCGCTTCGAATTCTGTAAAAGCCTGACCCTCAGCCCCCTCCTCGCCCCGCGGAAATCCCCATGACCCAGCCTCGCGTCATATTCGTCATCATGACCTATAATCAGGCGCAATTCGTGCGCCCGGCCGTAGAGTCCGCGCTGGCGCAGGATTTCAGCCCGCTCGAAATTCTGATCAGCGACGATGCGTCCTATGACGGCACGTGGGAGATCATTCGTGAGATCGCGGATGCGTATGAGGGGCCCCACCAGATTCGCCTGAACCGGAACTCCAAAAACCTGTCTGTCGATCACATCCGCCATCTAACGAATGAATTGGCCGGACCGGGATTTTTCTTTCTTGGCGCGGGCGATGACGTCTACATGCCCAACCGCGTGTCCCGCCTTATGGAAATCCAGCGGGAGACCGGCGCGCTGGCCATTTCATCCGCCGCGCACAAGATCGACGCCAGCGGCAAGCGGATCGGGGAACACCCGCCCGAGCATATCCGCAAGCTGAAAGGCGATTGCAGCATCGAAACCTTCATCGAAGCGAAACTCATTCCGGCCAGTTTCGGGGCGGGACTGATGTGGCATAGCGATCTTCTGGAAATCTTTGGTCCAATCCCGGACGGACCGCGTAACAGCGATGAAATCATGCCCTTTCGTGCGGCCCTGCTTGGTAAGGCCGCCTATACGCCCGAGGCCCTGCTTTATTGGCGAAAGCACAGCAATAACAAAACCCTGCAATTCCGGCGGGGAGCGAATGAAGTTGCGACTCTCCTCTTAAAAGAAAGAGAAATTCAAAATAAAATGGCGAATTTCACTTCCTTCATTCATGATACGATGACGCTGGAACAGCGCACGGGCGCCACGCCACAGCTCGCCAACATCAGAACAGAGCTGGCCATGCACCTGATTACGCTGAATTCCGCGCATAAACAGCTGCGCCATGACTTGGCGCGCAGGGGGTGGGGAGTTGTCTGATGAGTTCGGGGGGAAATGTCCGCGCGGCCATTTACCAAACGGAATCCCGGGATGAATGGGTCTCCAAAGAGGCTGCGCCCGCGCACGCCATAAGCATTCCGGTCTGCCGTCCCCGCCTGCCGGACGCCGAGGCGCTCATTCCCTATCTGCGCCGGATTGATGAAACCCGCATCTACGCCAATCACGGTCCGCTCGAAAGCGCGCTGGAGGCGCGGCTAAGCCGCCGCTTCGATCTGCCTGCGGGTTGCGTAACGCTCAGCAGTTCCGGCGCCATGGCGCTCACCGGAGCGATACTGGGCCACGCTGGCCGCGCCAGCGCCGGCCGGCCAGTCTGTCTGACGCCCGCGTTCGGCTTTGTCGCCTCGGCCGCCGCCGCCGCCCTTTGCGGCTATGAAGTGCGTTTTGTGGATATCGATCCGGAAAGCTGGGCGATGGACCCGACCGCCTTGCTGGCGCGTCCGGACCTGAAGCAGGTGGGCCTGATCTTGCCGGTCGCGCCCTATGGCCGGCGAATTGATCTGGCCAACTGGGCGCTGGTCCAGAAACATACGGGCATACCGGTCGTGATCGACGCCGCGGCCAGCGCCGATACCCTGATCCTGCCGCGCGCCGATCAGGCCGCCCCGCCCGTCTGCCTCAGCCTGCATGCGACGAAGTCTCTGGGCGCGGGCGAAGGCGGCGCAATCCTTTGCGCGGATACCGATGTCATCCGCGAATGCCGCGCCGCCCTGAATCACGGCTTCATGGGCAGCCGTGAAAGCCTCCGCCCCAACACCAACGGAAAGATGAGCGAGTATCACGCCGCCGTTGGGCTGGCCGCGATGGACGCGCTTGAGGCGGGTTTCGAGGAATTTGATTTCGTCGCCGCCAGCTACCGCAAGGCTTTGGCCGAGGGGAGCAAGGGCGTGAGCGTCCATCTGGCGCCTGATATTTCCCGGACCTATTGCCTGGCGGAATTTCCCGACGCGGCCGCGATGAAGCGAACCCGCAAACGCATGCTTGAGCGCGGCGTGGAAACCCGCAGCTGGTATGGCCCCGGCCTGCACATCGAACCGGCCTTCCGCGATTATCCGCGAGACAATCTTCAGAACACGGAAGACCTTGCGGGCCGCCTTCTGGGCCTTCCCATGCACCGGGACCTGACGCCTTGCGAAGTCAGCCAGATCACCTTCCTGCTCTTGCAGGGCGCGGTTATCTGACGGCCCCATGACCGAAATTCCCGAAAAACAGGTTGTTATTGTCGGCGCCGGCCGTCAGGGCCGAAACGCGCTGGAAATTCTCCAGATCCGCCACGCCGTCGCCGGTTTTCTTGATGACACGCGCCCGGCGGGGGACCGGGTGGACGGCGCGCCGGTTCTTGGCGCTTTCAATCTCATGCGCGATGCGGAGACCATAAGGCGATACGCGTGGTTCGTGGCAATTGGCGATAATGCGATCAGGCAAAGCCTGACGGGACAGATAATCGACCAGGGCGGGGTTATGGCGATGGCCATTCATCCCGCCGCCTCTATCGCCGCGACCGCCCGGATCGAGCCGGGCGCCTATGTCGGCGCGCTATGCCGGCTGCACTCCGGCGCAACACTGGACATGGGCGTGCTGATGGAAGCCGGAAGTTTCGGCGGCTGCGATACCCGAATGGGCGCTTTTTCCCGTACGGGGCCAAACTGTGTCCTGACCGGAGGGGCGTCCGTGGGCGAGTTGTCGTTTCTGGGCGCAGGCACGGTCGTCGGCGAAAATATCGCCGTGGGAAACAATTGTATTGTCGGCGCGAACTCGGTCGTTCTGCGCTCCACCGGCGATGAGCAACGCCTCTATGGCGCTCCTGCGCGGCCCCGGACGCTGGCCTCTTCTTGAGGCGCAGGCACGCCGCGCCCAGCCGAGAAGGCCGGCCAGCCAGCGTCGCAGGCGGATTGCCGCATAAAGCCGCAAACATAAAAACGCCGGTCTGACTTTGTTGAGAGATTGGGCGGCGATCCATGCAGGGTCAGCGCGCTCCATAACACCGCATCGCCGGGATCCAGACGCACGGGCTCCAATGCCAGCGGCCGGCTGTCGTCGGATGCGGCGGCAAGGGCCTCCACCCCCATGACGCTGCCCGCGCGCGTCACCGACAGCTGCGCATCCTTGTGACTTCCGGGAGCCAGGACAAGACCGCCATTTTCCGGTCCGTGAGGATCAAGCGCGAGCCCCATCTGGACATAGGAATTTGCGAGGTCGCGATAATGCTCCGGCGGCTGCCGGAATTCCGCATCCCTGTGCACGGCGATACCGCTCGCGCCCTCCCCCGGAGCCTTGAAAAACAGAGTTTCGACCACGTTTACAATGTCGCCGCCGAGCTGTGCCGCGATGACCGCCCCGACCTCCGGACAGGTGCGGAGCGAGTCGAACACCGGGCTTATCCTGCAGACTGATTGCACCCCGCGCAGCCGCCGGTTCCCGGCGCGGTCCTGATGGCTGAGCCAGCGCACGCCTCCGGCCTCCGCCGCGCCGTCCCCGTCCCCGTCCCCGTCCCGCCAAAGCGCGCGCAAACGTTCGGCTTCTTCCAGCGCATTCTGGATCCGTTCGGGCGGCAGAACGCCGCGAACGACGGCATAGCCCTTCTGCGCGAACTCTTCCCGCCACTCCATTCGCGGCTCCGCCTGTTTCCCCGATAATGTCCGTGCAGATTTCATCGGGCATCACCCCTGCGCGGAGCGGTTTAGATGCGGCACGGGACGCGCCGGGGCGTCAAGATCAAGGAAGCGGGCCAGCCGCGCGCCCGATTGAGGTTCGGCCAGATCCAGCCTCAGAAGCCGGCCGGGCCGGGTCGAGAAATAATCCATGATCGATTCATTGTGACGGGTGTAATGCGCCATCAATCGCGCCCTGTCGTAGGGATGTTCAACATCCGCGCCATAGGTCAGGCGGATAACATCCCAGATCCATCCGGGCCGCCGGTAGCCAAAGGCTTTCAAATCGGTGCGGGTTGGCGTGCGCCCGGCCCCGGCAAGCTGGCTGTGAAAGCGAATGAGGGAGTCCGCCCACACCTCTGCGCTCTCCCTCACGGTCAGGATAAACCGGGCATCCGGGTAAGCCCGGTCCAGCGCCTGAAAGGTAAAGGGCAGGCTGAAGGGAATATCCTGAAAGGCGTCCGCGCTGCGGCAGAACTCGACGATCGGATCGAAGCGGCGGGCCGCCCAGTCATCCAGCAACAACTCGCCCGCGGCCTGCCGGCCCATGCGAAAACCGCTCGCTTCAAGCCAGGCGGCCAGAGACGTGGTTCCGGTCTTGTTGCGGCCTATGCAGAAAACTTTTCTCACATGCCCCTCCGCCGCCACTCTACGCCATCCTGCGCGAAGCCGAACAGGCGCCATCCTCTTGCCAGCCGCCTCCGGCGCGTCAATCATCCGCACCGCAAAACGCTGCGAAGTCTTCTAGACTGGTCGGCGATGGGGAGGACGCGCGGCCGTCTTCACGCTGGACGCCGCTTCCTTCGATGAAATCCGTATTCATACAAAGGACTTACGAACAAATGAGAAGTTCCGCTCTCGCATTGCTTATTGCGCTTGGGCCGACCGCGGCCAGCGCCGAGGAAGGCATGTGGCGCCCGGACCAACTGCCCGAGCTCTCTGACGAGCTTGAGGCGCTGGGTCTGGACATTCCCGCCAGCCAGCTTTCCGACCTCACCGAATGGCCGATGAACGCGGTGATCAGCCTCGGCGGCTGCACCGCCTCCTTCGTCTCGCCGCAGGGCCTGGCCGTGACCAACCATCACTGCGCCTATGGCTCCATCCAGTTCAATTCCTCGGAAGAGAACAACTACCTCGCCGACGGCTTTCTGGCCGAGACGATGGGCGACGAGCTGCCGGCCGCGCCGGGCAGCCGCATCTATGTCACCACCGCGATCGAGGACGTGACGGACCGCGTGCTGGAAGGCCTGTCGCCGGAAACCGATCCGCGCGACCGCTATCAGCAGATCGAGGACCGGGAAAAGGCCATCGTCGCCGAGTGCGAGGAACAGGAAGGCCATCGCTGCCAGGTCGCCGGGTTCCACGGCGCCAAGGAATTCCGCCTGATCGACCGTCTGGAAATTCGCGATGTGCGCCTCGTCTACGCGCCGCCCGAATCCATCGGCAAGTTCGGCGGCGATATCGATAACTGGATGTGGCCGCGCCAGACCGGCGACTGGGGCTTTTATCGCGCCTATGTCGGCCCGGACGGCCAGCCGGCCGACTACGCCGAAGAGAACGTGCCGTTTGAGCCGGATTCCTATCTGAAGGTTTCCTCCGGCGGTCTGGGCGACGGTGATTTCGTGATGGCCGCGGGCTATCCCGGCTCCACCAGCCGCTATGCCCGCCTGTCGGAAGTCGAGTCCGCCTTTGACTGGCGCTATCCCACCGTGAAAACGATCTACGAAGAATGGATCGACACGATCGAGGCCGCGACCGCGGACAATGAAGACGCGGCGATCAAGTACGCCTCCCTGATGGCCGGCCTCAACAACGCCTCCAAGAACTATGGCGGCCAGATCGAGGGCGCGGCAAAAGTCGGCCTGAAGGACCGCCGCGCCGAGCGTGAAGCGGCCCTGAACGCCTGGATCGCCGAGATGGGCGAGGACGGCGCGCAATACCGCGAGGCCATCGACGCGATGGACGCGCTGGTCGAGGAGAAACAGGCCACGCGCGAACAGGACCTGTGGTATTCGCTGGTCACCCGCGCCGCGCCGCTGTCCACGGCCCAGCGCCTCTACCGTCTGTCGGTCGAGCGCCAGAAGCCGGACGCCGAGCGCGAGCCCGGCTACCAGGAACGCGACATGGCCTTCTTCAAGCAGTCGATGGAAGCCATGGAGCGCCGCTTCGATCCGGCCGTCGACAAGGCCGTATGGCTGATGTTCCTGGAAGACTATCTGGAGCTTCCGGCCGATCAGCAGATCGAGGCCTACAACACGGCCATGGGCATTGATGAATCCACTACGCTGGAGGACCTCTCCGCCAAGCTGGACACGCTCTATGCCGAGACGGACATCACCGATCTGGAAACGCGTCTGGCGCTGATGGAGGCCGACCCGGCCGACTTCGAGGCCAGCGAAGATCCGTTCGTGGAACTGGCCGTCGCCCTGCACGATTATGAAATGGCGCAGGAAGAGGCCGACAAGACCTATGCCGGCCGCATGCAGGCCGCGCGTCCGCAATATATGGAAGCCATCATCGCCTGGCAGAACGACCAGGGCGATGCGGTCTATCCGGACGCCAACTCAACCCTGCGCGTGACCTATGGCACGGTGAAACCGGCCTGCCCGGAAGACGGCCTCTGCTACACGCCGTTCACCACGCTGGAAGGCATCGCGGCGAAATATACCGGCGAGGATCCGTTCGACTCCCCGGCCCGCCAGCTGCAGCTGATCGAGGAAGGCTTCTATGGCGACTACGCCTCGGACGCCGTCGGCTCCGTGCCGGTGAACTTCCTCTCCACGCTGGACTCCACCGGCGGCAATTCCGGCTCTCCCACGATGAACGGCAACGGCGAACTCGTCGGCCTGCTGTTCGACGGCACCTATGAGAGCATCAACGCCGACTGGCTGTTCGACGACACCATCACCCGCACCATCCATGTGGACTCGCGCTACATGCTCTGGGTCATGGACCATGTCGACAACGCCGACCGCCTGATCGAGGAAATGGACGTGGTCTCCGCTGAGGAGTAACGCGCACCTTTCCATTCTGGACAGGCAATCAGCCCGGCGGGAGAAATTCCGCCGGGCTGATTTGTTCCGGGAACCGGCCATCGGCAACGCGGCCCGCAACCTGTTAGGCTCAAATGCGACCGAAGCTGTTCGTATTCATTCAGGGATATTTCTCTAGGGTGGCCCCATGGACGAAGATGAAGCCAGAAGATCAACCGAACAGGCTATCGCGCTTTTCAGAAGCCGGTTCATAGAGCGGTGCGCCAATGATGCGGAGGCCGTTCGGGCCTGGCGAAAGGGCCGCTTGTCAGACGATCAGGACATCATCAGCCGCCTCCACAAACTCGCCGGCCTCGCCGGCACTTTCGGTTTCCCGGAACTTGGCCGTGAGGCCGCCGGCATCGAGGACGCATTAAGCGATGGCGATGAAGTGTCCGATGCGGCCTGGGACTCCTTCCTGACGCGGGTTGATGATGTCGTCTCCGGCTCAGAAGACCCCGTGCAGGGCAATCCCGGCGAATGAGGGATGCGCGGCAAGCCGCGCGCGGGTTTCATTCAGCGCCGCTTCAAGGGCTTCCCCGTCACCCAGGAAACTGACCCGGCTGGCCGGCGCGGTGACGGAATGGCTGTAGCTGAACGCCGCCGCGTCACCCTGCGGATGAACCGCATCGCTGAACAGACTGACAGTCTGTTCCGGTCCCTGGTCCGGCGACAGGAGGAGTTCGCCCGACGGGCTGCGCCTGTAGACGAAAAGATATTCATCCTCCAGCGGCCCGGCCTCCAGCGCGACGTTGACGGGAAGGCCCAGTTCCTGTCCTGCCGCCAGGACCCCGGACGCCGCGGACGCGATAGCATCAGGGTCGGTGCGGTAGGCCATGGCAGTCAGCGAACGGATCGACGGTGACGCCGCGGTCAGCGCCGGCATTCCGCCCGGCGCTGCGGGCATCCAGAACGGAATGACCGCGCCGACGCGGTCTCCGTAAGCCGCCGACAACGCCCTAATTGCGGCGGACCATTTTTCCAGAACGCCGGCGGGATCGGCTTTGTAAATCTCCAGAAGATAAGGTTCGATATCGTATTGCAGACCCGCCAAAGGCGCCTCCGGCCGCGCCTCGTTATAAGCGGCGATCGCCCGCGCCCGGCCAAGGGCGTATTCCAGACCCTCCGGAGTCACCATCCGCGGATCGCCTTCAACGGCTAGGACCTCCACGCCCTGCGCAAGACCGCTGCGTATGAAGGCCGCAAGGGCGTCCTGATGGGCCACCACGCCATCTTCAATTTCCAGCGCGATAAACAGCCGATCGTAACCGCCGTCAGAGGCGCGCTGGAGCAAGCCCGAAGGGTCCTCCCGCCAGAGGCCGGTTTCCCAGATCCAGGCCGACTTCCGGAACGTGTAAGCCTCCGCTGGCGGCGCGGGTTCGGTGACAGGCGCTGGCGGCGGAGGCGATGTCTCCGTTTCGTCCGTCGGGCAGGCCGAGAGTTGAGGCTCGGCCCGCAAATAATCCAGCCGGCCCTCTGCCTGCCGGTAATAGACATAGACGGCCTCGACGCAGGACAAATCCGTCACGTGGACAGGGGCGGTCCAGACGGCGGCGCGCACATCATCCTGCGCCATTGCAATCGTTCCTTTCAGGTTCAGAACAAGCACGGCGCAAATGAGTAAAACGCGTTGAGACGCGCGGATCATGCTCATGCTTCTTCCTGGTCAAATCCCTTGCGGGTCATGACGCCCCAGCTGTCCGACCCTTTCAAATATTGCCACCAGCCGCGCATGCGCCAGAGATTGTTGAGTTGCCGGTATCCGAAGTTTTCCAGCACCGCGGCGATGGTCAGGACCGCGAGATCGCGGGCGCGTGGAAAGCGCCGCAGCTGGATTTCCTCAAGCGCCAGCGAACAGACGCTGATGGTTATTCCGAAAGTGAAACTCACCGCCAGGAACGCCAGAAGATATTCAACCGATAACAGGCCCAGAAGCCACAGGATCGGGATCAGCAGATAGCCGAGAATCTCGATTACGGGGCCAAGCACGTCGACCAGGAAAATATGCATGAAGCCGATCCAGCCCACACGTCCGTAACGCGGGTTCAGGAACATGCCCAGGTGCCGGAAAAAGGTCTCAAGGGAGCCCCGGTGCCAGCGTGCCCGCTGGCGCCCCAGAACGCGCAGCGATTCCGGCGCTTCGGTCCAGCATACCGGCTCCGGGATATAGGCAATGCGGTAATCCCGCTTTTCCCGGCGCATGTAACGATGAAGCTTCACGACCAGCTCCATGTCCTCGCCGACCGTGCCGCGCGTGTAACCGCCAACCTGCAACACAGGCTCACGGCGGAACAGGCCGAACGCCCCGGAAATGATGGTCAGCGCGCCGATACGGCTCCACGCCAGCCGCGCCATTAGGAAGGCGCGCAGATACTCCACCGTCTGAAGCAGGGCGAGCGGGTTTCGCGATACTCCGATTTTCGTCACGCGGCCATCACTGATGGTGCAGCCATTGGCAAGACGCACCGTGCCGCCGACCGCGATCACCCGCCCCGGATCCTCGACAAACGGGCGAACGGCGCGCAGCAGGGAGTCCGGCTCAAGGATCGAATCCGCGTCCATTGAGCAAAGCACCGGCGCGCGGGAAATATTGATCCCGGCGTTCAGGGCGTCGGCCTTGCCTCCATTTTCCTTGTCGACCACGACCAGCCGGGGAATCCGCTCCGATCCATAGACGCCGCGGATCGGCTCATGATCAATCGCAAGATCATAGGCCCTGGAGACAGGCTTCAGATCGAACCCGTCGATGAGACGCTGCAGGGTCGAATCTTTGGAACCGTCATTGATGACCACCACCTCATAAGAGGGGTATTGCAGGGAAAGCAGCGACCGCACGCTCTGAACGATGGTCATTTCCTCGTTGAAGGCAGGCGATAGCAGCGAGATCGGAGGCGCCAGATCGGCGTATCGCCGCCACAGGATAGCCGACCGCCTGACGGGAGGGTCCGCAGACAGCGCCCGGCCCGCGATCAGAAGCTGTATGAGATAAAGCGCATTCTGGGCCAGTCCCACCAGAATGATGGCCAGCGCGGTCCACCGCGCAATCTGTTCCCAGTCGAAACCCGCCAATGCGCTCATGCCATCGCCCTTTCGGCCAGCACCAGCGCGGCTGTTCGGGCGCCTCGCTCTCCCTTGCCGTCGGCGATCAGGCGCAGCCGTTTCCGGCCATCCTCGCCAAGCTCGACCAGCGCATTCGCCGCACGGAAACGGACGCCCCAATCGAAATCGGACAGACGGGCTTCAAGCGCGGGCATCAAATCGACCAGCGCCGCCTGGCCAATGGCTTCCGCCGCTTCCGCCCGCACGTCCGGTTCGGGGTCGTCGATGGCCGCGGCCAGCGTCTCCTTCGCCTCTGGCAGCCCGAGGCGTCCAAGAGCGTCGACAGCGGCAGCGCGGATGCGGACATCGCTGTTGCACGCCTCGCTCAGAAGCAGGGGCAGCGCGCCATAGACCCCGGCGCGGCCCATCACGTCGATCATCATCGCCCGCACAGAGGGCGGATCAATATCCTGTTCAAGCCGATGGCTCAGCACCTCGGGCTCGCCGGTTGCGATTGCTGTGAGTATGGCGGACAGCTCGCCCGGCGCGACCGTGTCATCGATATCGAAGGCAGAGAGCAGATCGCCGATATCCGGCCTCTCCCCCATCGCCAGCAAAGCGCGCCCCGCGGCGATTTTCAGACGAAGGCTGACCCGGCGGGACAACACGTTTGTCAGGGCGTCACGCGCCTGCTCCGTGCCAAAGAAACCCAGCGCTTCCGCCGCGGCCAGGCAATCTTCCCGGTTACGGCTGGTCAGCAGGGCCAGGATGCGCCGCTCGGCGCCCGCACGCCGCAGCTTGTCGAGCGCGGCTTCTAATTCCCCGCCCCGCACCAGAGTGGAAAATTCAAGCAGAACCTGCGCGGTAATGCGCGGACGCTTCACCAGAGTCTCTGGAACATCGGCCTGTTCGCCGGCCTCTTCCCCGGCCATCATCAATTCATGGAAAAGGGCGTCCCTGATCTGTTTGTCCCGGCGCATCCGTATCGAGCGCAGCCAGCGCAGGATGATCAAGACCAGCATCAGCACCAATGACGCGCCGGCCAGCAGGATCGACGACGCCCACAATAACAGGAGCAGGGAAAGGTCCATCAGAACCGCCAGCTGGTCCCCAGAACCACCCCTGAGCGGTCATAGGCGGACCGCTTTTCGTGGATGAAATAGGTCTGAATCCCGACACGGTCATTTACATCGTAACGCACCCCGGCCGTATATGACTGAACGTCAATGGTGACGTTTTCGGAGGTTTCGGGCGCGTCCGCATAGCCCAGTATCAGCCGCGCCGGGCCGGCGAATTGCCATTCGGCGTTCAATGCGAACCCGTGGCGCGTGTCGTTGTTTTCGTCGACAAGCGTAATCAAGTTTGCGCCCATGCGGGCCTGATCGCCGGTAAAGACATAGCGGAGACCGCTCGTCAGTCCGGCGACTTCGCCAGTCTGATAGCGCGCGGCCGATCCGCTCAGAACGCCGTATAGACCGCGCGCATCTCCGGCGTCTCCGGTCAGGGGAAATGTTATCCCCGCGAGCGCGGCAAGTTCCGGACGGAAATCGGCGGACGGCGCGCCGCCCAAGGCGACATAGGCCGCAACCCTTGGCCGGATGCGCTGATCCCAGCGCGCCTGCAGATACACATCTTCATCGCTGAAGCGCCGGGCGTACTCCACCAGACCGGTTACGCTCGCCCGATCACTGACCCGGCGCCCCAGCGCCGCGCTGGCTTCGGTCCACCCCGGCAAGTCCTGAGTCAACTCGCTGCGGCCAACGGTCAGGTCGGCGCGCCAGGGATTTGCGCTGTTAGCGGCCTCTGCGGCCTCGATCTGGGCCAGCAAGGCCCGCGCGTCATCGCGGTCGCCCGCCTGTCGGGCCAGGCGCTTTGCCTCTTCATAATCCCCCCGGTAGAAGGCCAGCCGCGCCAAACCGATCCGGGCGTCCTGGTAATCGGGGGCAAGCTCAA
Organism: Euryhalocaulis sp.; assembly: GCF_013911995.1. Classification (NCBI taxonomy): domain Bacteria; kingdom Pseudomonadati; phylum Pseudomonadota; class Alphaproteobacteria; order Maricaulales; family Maricaulaceae; genus Euryhalocaulis; species Euryhalocaulis sp. Next base: position 32,156 of record NZ_JACESD010000014.1, on the reverse strand, counting down.
GGGCGCGCCGGAATGCTGCGGCGGCTTCATCATATCGCTCAAGCGGAATCAGGCTCAGGCCCAGCTGGACCCAAGCGTCCGAATTCTCCGGCTGCTGGTCGACTTCGTCACGGAAATATTCTGCCGCGGCGGCGAAATCGCCGTCCGTCCGTGCGTCCATTCCGGCCTGGTATGGCGTTTCCGCCACGCCCTGCGCCGCAATCAGCATGGCGCCCGCATATGCAAGACCGGTCAGCGCCACTAGGCGGCGAGCTTTTTAAGCGTGCGGTTGATCCGGCTGACCAGTTCGTCGGGAGAGAACGGCTTCACCAGGTAATCCTCGGCGCCGTCTTCCAGGGCGGAGACGATGTTCTTTTCGTCCCGCAACGCGGTCAGCATCACCACCGGCAGGTCGCGGGTCTGGTCATCCGCCTTGAGATTCTGGAGCACCGCAAACCCGTCCATGACCGGCATCATCGCATCCAGAACAATCAGATCGGGACGTTCGGCGCGCGCGGCCTCCAGCGCCTCCACGCCAGTGTTGGCGGTCAGGACCTCAAAACCCTTCACCGATAGCCGGTGTGACAACAGGCCGATCAGCAGCTCGTCATCGTCGGCGACAAGAATTTTCTGTTGCGGCATACCGCCTCCTGTTTCTCGTCTCCCCCAGGCCACAGATTAGCGGACACAGGTTGCACACAGATTACCAATTACAGTCAGTTTCAGTGAGACTTTATATACCTCGACGTCTCACGGTGAGGCTGGAAATGAGTGAACACGAATGAATGAAACCTGAATGAGTCCCCGCTGGCGCCTGATTATCTTTTTCGGTGTGATCCTTGTCCTGATCGCCGTCGTGACCGCTATCCTTCTGGGGCGGCGCACGCCCCTGGAAGCGTTCGGAGAATTTGAAGGTCCGCTGGAGGACAGCCAGGTGGCGGCCTTTGCGGCCGCGGACTGGCGCGACTATTCCGGCGGCGAAGAGGCCCGGCTGGCGATTTTCCTCACCCAGTCAGACTCCGCCTGGCTGGGTCTCGCCCATGGCCTGAAATCCATCGGCGTGCCCTTTACAATCACCGACGACGCCAGCCAGGCCGTGCGCCACGAAATGGTGATCGCCTATCCTCTCATTTCAGGGCGCGCCGTCTCCGGCCCGGATCTGGACCTGCTGCGGGCGCACGTCGAATCCGGCGGCGTCCTGTTCGCCACCCAAATCCTGGGCGGCGGCATGCAGGATCTGTTCGGCTTCGAATCCGCGGTCGAAACCCGTGAGAACTACGAAGTTGTCTTTACTCCCGGAAATACGGAGACCGCCTTTCTCGACGATCCGCGCGAACAGACCGTCCGGCTGGGCAATCCGGACCGCCCCGAAACCTGGATCGGCGCCCAGGAATTTTCGGGCGCCGGAACCGTTCTCGCCAGTTACCAGGACGGCGACGCGGCCTTTATCGTCAACCACCGTCCCGATGGCGGCGCGGCCTATGCGCTTGGTTTCGATCTGGGATTTTTCATCCTGAAAGCGCAGAACGACCGCGACGCCGGGGCGTCGCGCACCTACGCCAATGCCTATGAGCCGGCGGTCGATACCTGGCTGCGCGTCATCAGGGATATTTACCGGCGCCATGAACCGCTGGCCGCCACCATCCATCCCGCGCCGGCCGGCAAGCAACTCGCCGCGATCGTTTCATTCGACGTCGATTATTCGCGGTCGATTCTGAATATGGGCGCTTACCGCGACCTTCTGGCGGAGCGCGGCCTGGCGGGCACGTTTTTCATCCAGACGAAATATTACCGGGATTATTTCGACCAGGGCTTCTTCAACGACACCACGCTGGCCGCTGTCGAATCGCTCACCGATAAAGGGATGGAGGTCGCCAGCCACTCCGTCAGTCATACCGATGCTTATGCCAGCCTGCCTCTTGGCGATGGCCGCGAACGCTATCCGGAATACCAGCCGCGCGTGGTGGGCGAGGGCGAAACCGAAGGCGCCACCGTGCTGGGCGAAATGCGTGTCAGCAAATATCTGCTGGAAGCGATCACCGGCCAGAACGTCGTGTCGTTCCGCCCCGGTTATCTGGCGACGCCCAACACCATGCCGCAGGCGCTCGAGTCCTCTGGCTACCGTTTTGCCTCATCAGTCACGGCGGGGAATGTCCTGACCCACCTGCCCTACCAGATGACCTATGACAGGAAATATGGAGGACAGACCGGCATCTACCAGTTTCCAATCGCGGTGGAGGACGAAATTCCCCCGCCAATGGAGGAACGCGTTGACAGCGCCATTCAGCTGGCGCGCACGCTGGGCGAATATGGCGGCGTATTCATCATCCTGACCCACCCCGATGTTCTGGACGGGAAACTAAGATTTCTGGAGGAGATTATTCCCGCCATTGAACCCTTCGCCTGGTTCGGGACGCTTGAACAATATGGCGCATGGTGGGCGGCCCGTGACGCGATGGAAATCGACGTGGTCCGGGAGGCGGAAACATTTGTCGTGAGCATTGATGCGCCGGCGGCGGTAAACGGCGTCACGGTCACGCTTCCGGAAAGCTGGACGCCTTCCGGGGCGTTGCCTGAGGGAACAATCTATTCGGATGGAAAGCTGTTGCTCGGCCCGATGAAGGGCGACAACGAAATCCGTTTCACATCAGGCGAGGAGCGTTCCTGATCGCGCCGCTCAGGCGATCACGCGGGACCAGATTTTCTGTATGTCCACGCTCAGCGTCATCGGGTCGAAGGGCTTGACGATCACGTCTACGGCCCCGGCCGCGATATATTGCTGAACTTCAGCGGGCTGCGCCTTGGCGGTCATGAAAACCACCGGCGCGTCAGGCTGGTCGCCGTCATTTTTGAGCGCTTCCAGAACCTCCAGCCCGTTCATGCCGGGCATCATCATATCCAGCAAAATCAATTGCGGATCGGCCCCCGCCAGCCCCGCCAGAGCCTTGTGGCCATCAGCGAACAGGGTGGCCTGATAGCCGCCAATATCCACCAGGGCCAGTTCCAGAATGGCGCGAATATCGGCGTCATCTTCTACGCAGGAAATTCTTTTGAGCTCGGTCATCAGGCGGAATGCCCCTTTTCTGAGTCATTCTCTTTGTTAGCGCCCGCAGGCAAATCCAGAGCATGGATGATGCTATTGCGCAGCTGCTCGTTTTCCACCCGGGATTTTACAAGGCGCGACTGGATGAAACCGGGCGGGTTTTCCCGCGTGTAATCAAATACCGAATAGACAATGAAAGGCGTGCGCCGCCGGTTCCGTTCGAAGGACTCGATAATTTCTTCCCCGGAGCCGTCCGGAAGCTGAAGATCGAGCACCACGAGGTCATAGTCTCGCTGCTGAAGCCGGCGTTCCGCCTCGCGCAAAGTTGGAGCCACCTCGACATCTGCAAAATCGTCGACCAGATGCTGAAGCAGTGAATTGGTATCCTCATCATCTTCGATATGAATGATCAGCGGACGGCCAGCGGCGTTTTTACGGACGCTTTCATTCAGGGTTTCCGCCGCCGCTTTTGGATCATCATCCCAAAGCGGCAATGTGAGGGTAAAGGTCGCGCCCTCTCCTGGCGGACTGGAGACCGAAATCGTTCCATCGTGCGCCTCGGCGATTGCTTTCGAGATGGACAGTCCCAGCCCCGTTCCCTCTTTCGTGCGCGTGTCGCCCGATTCCGCCTGAACAAAGCGATTAAAGATGGCATCCAGCTTGTCTTCCGGAATCCCCGGCCCGTTATCGGTGACCGAAATGGAGACGTTTCTATCGTCAGATTCAATCCGCATTTCGACCCGTCCGCCTTCCCCAGTGAATTTGACGGCGTTGGCCAGCAGATTGACCAGAACCTGCTGCAACCGGTCCGGATCCGCACATACAGTCGCGTCCTGGGTGGTGTCGGCCAGCGAAACCTCGCACCCTTGTTCCGCAGCATAGGTCTGATTCTGCTCGACCGCTTCATGGACCTGTTCGGAAACCGAAATTCGCCGCTTGGCAAACTCCAGCTTGCCCGCCTCGATCTTCTCGATATCAAGCAGGTCATTGATCAGACGGACCAGACGCTGGCCGTTCTTTTCGGCAATGCCCAGCAATTGTTCGGCGCGTTCATTCAAGGCGCCGAACTTGCCCGACCTGACAAGACCGATTGCCCCCATGATGGACGTCATGGGAGTCCTCAATTCGTGCGAAACCGTTGAAACGAATTCGCTTTTCAGGCTTTCCGCGCGTTTGCGGTCGTCAATATCAAGGATCGAACCAATCATGCGGCGGGGCGCGCCGGTTTTGTCCCACACCGCCTGTCCGGTGCCCAGGAACCACCGGAATCCGCGTTTTTTCGTATTGAGACGATACTCCACCTGGAAATCGCCCTCGCCGGCAAAGTGCTGCTCCAGCCTCTTGAACGCACGCGAATGATCGTCCGGGTGCAGAAGCTTCTGAAAACTTTCTACCGAAGCCTCGATTTCGCCGGGGGCGTAGTCCAGAAGCCTGTAGAATTGATCCGACCAGATTTCCTCGTCGGTCGTGACATCCTGCCAGTCCCAGATACCAACGCCCGTCCCCTCCGCGGCCAGCGCAAAGCGCTCCTCGCTCTCGGCGAGTTCTTCCAGCGTGCGGCGGCGTGAAATCTCGTAACCCAGCCAGTTGGCGATGAGTTCGACCAGCACGATATCCTGCGCCGTGAAGTCGCGCGCGCGGGGCGTGGGGCTGGAAAAATTGACTGTTCCGTACCGCACGCCGTCCACAAACAGGGGCGCGCCGATATAGGCTTCCAGTCCGAACATCTTGTAGCAGGGATGGCTGCGGATTTCGCTGTTGGCCACGTGATGGAAAGCGCGCACGCCGTCAGCGTTCAGGACATGGATGCAATAAGTGTTTTCAACTTCAAACTGGTCGCCAACACTCAATTCGCCTGCTGGCGCAACGACGTTTTCAACCAGATAGTCGCCGTTTTCGATATGGGCGACGATCCCGAATTCAAGCTCAAAATAACGGCTGGCCTCAATCAGGATATTTTGAATCTTGTCGTTCAGGCCCATCGCCTGGTCGGTCAGCGTTTTCCAAATCAGCTCCCGAAGGAGCCGGCCCTTATGCTCCTGGGTCTCGTCGACAAACGATCCGGAGAGCTTGACGACCTTCCCGCTCTCTTCGGCCTCCGCCCGCCCCCGGAAAGCGATATGGCTGTATTCGCCATCTTCACGCTTCAGGCGGATCGTCGCGCTGTACTTTCCCGCTTCGGCCGCGCCTGGGGATAACAGGAAAACGGCGGTATCCCGGTCTTCCGGATGCACCAGTTTTTCCAGCGCCGCGCTATTGAGCGGCTGACTCTTCGGCCATCCGAGCAATTGGCGCATAAGGGGCGTCCAGTAATAGCCATCCCCTTCCAGATCTATTTCCCAGAACCCGATTTGCGCCCCGGACATGGCGGTTTCATAGCGCGTCTTGGTCTCGCGGATTTCGGCTTCGTTGCGGCGACGTTCGGTAATATCCTGGAACACGCCAAACAGGGCGATCGTCCTGCCCCGTTCATCAAGACGGCATTCGCCCTTGGACGCCACCCAGCGAAGATTGCCGGCGGCGGTAAGAATACGGCGTTCAAATTCGAAATCGGTTCCCTGCTCGATCGCCGCCTCGATAAATCGCGTCACGTCGGCGCGGTCGTCGGGATGGTAGAACTCGATCGCCTTGTCCAGAACCGGCGTATATTCGCCCGGCGCCAGGCCGTGAATCCTGTAAACCTGATCGGACCAGAAGACCGTCTCTGCCTCCAGATCCACGTACCAGTGGCCGATTTCCGCAATCGTCTCCGTCAGTTTCAGCCATTCCGCCTGACGAAGTTCGGACTCTTTCTGCGCCTGTTCTTCGGTCGCGTCCTCGGCGAATACGGAATATCCGCCATAATCGCCCTCCCGGGTCAGGTCGCCGACAATGGTCAGGCGGAGGGCGCGCTGCCCGCCATTGGGCGCGCGCGTGCGCAGTGTGCGGACAATACGGCTCTCCCCGCTCCGTTTCAGCAAGGCGGAAAGGTCGAATTCCTCACCCGTCTCAAACGCCTCGGACCAGCGCAGGCCTTTCAATGCCTCGCGGTCCCGGTCCAGGAGTCCGGCAAAACCCTCATCCGCGAAATCATATTTCCCGCGCGCATTGATGCGCGCCACGCCGTCCGTTGCATGCTCGAAAGCGCGGCGCATCAGGACCTGATCGGTGATCACCTCGGTGAACATGATCATGCCGCCAATTTCGCCGTTTTCATCCCGCCACGGGGCGTTCTTCCAGCGCACCCAGTCCAGGCTGCCGTCATCGCGCGGGAAAGGATCGGCCTCTGCGCTCAGCGTTTCACCCGCCAGCGTCCGGCGATGCAATGCGCGCCAGTCTTCCGGAATTTCGGGAAATATCTCGTAATGCGACTTGCCGATGATGTCCTGGCCGGTCAGCCCGTAATCCTGGTACCAGCGGTCGGATGCAAACAGATAGCGGAGCTCGCGATCGAAAACCGCGGTCGCCATCGGAGCATCCTTGTAGATTGAAGGATCGAAAGAAGGCGCGGTTTTTTCCGGCATCGCTAACTCCCGTTTGAAGCCTTCCGGGCTTCCTCAACCCTCATTGCCTGATCCAGGGAGTCGCGCAACTGGCTGGACGTGAAGGGCTTTCTGAGGCCGGCATTCGCTCCGGCCAGCCGTGCGATATCCAGCAATTTATAATTGGACCGCGACCCGCCGGCCGTGATGGCGACAACTGGCAGGGCGGGCCTGTCCCGCCTTATGCTCAAAATCGTCTCTATGCCTTCATTGACGGGCATGATCAGGTCGACAATCACGGCATCGGGCGGCTGCGCGTCGATTTCCTTCAACAGCTCCGCGCCATCGGCGGCATAGCGGACGTCGTGAGAAAATTCCTTCAGCATGGCGCCGATCGCGCTCCGGGCGAGCTCATCGTCGTCCGCAACAATTATAGAGGCCATCGTAATCCCGCTGAAGTTGCAAGATTAACCAAACAACCGGGTATTCATTGAAAAAGAATGAAACAGCCTGCCCGGCGGAAGCGAAGCAGAGCACAGGTCAGGCCGGCGCGCCGCCCTGTCTGAAATTGCCGATCAAGGGAAAAAATGGTGAGCCGGCAGGGGTTCGAACCCTGGACCTACTGATTAAAAGTCAGTTGCTCTACCAACTGAGCTACCGGCTCACGCGGCGCGGCGAAACGCGCGCTTGAAGAGGGCGTAGTTAGACGGCCCGGGGCGTCGTTGCAAGGCGGTGATATCAGCCTTTTTCCGCGCCCGCTGATATTTTTTTGCGCAAGGACTCCAGCGTCCCGTCCGCGATGGCGGCGCGGATGCGCGCCATCAGCCCCTGATAATAGGCCACGTTGTGCCAGGAGAGCAGCATCGGGCCCAGCAATTCGCCCGCCTTGAACAGGTGATGCAGGTAGGCGCGGGAGTAATCCCGGCTGGCCGGGCAGTCGCTTTCGGGGTCCAGAGGCGTGTCATCCTCGGCGAATCGGGCGTTTTTCACGTTCACCGGCCCCGCATCCGTCCAGGCCTGGCCGTGGCGGCCCGAGCGCGTGGGGATGACGCAATCGAACATGTCCACGCCGCGGGAGACCGCCTCGATGATGTCCACGGGGCGCCCCACGCCCATCAGATAGCGCGGACGGGCGGCGGGAAGGTGCGGGACGGTGGCCTCCAGCACCTCCATCATGGCCGAAAACCCCTCGCCTACGGCCAGCCCGCCGATGGCGTAGCCGTCCATTCCGATCTCCAGAAGCCCCTCCGCGGAGGCTTTTCTGAGCTCGGGATAGGTGGACCCTTGCACGATTCCGAACAGAGACTGGCCTTCGCGGTCGCCGAAAGCGGCCTTGCAGCGCTTCGCCCAGCGCAGCGAGAGCTGCATGGATTCCTCCGCCGCGGGGCGCTCTGCGGGGAAATCGGTGCACTCGTCCAGCTGCATGGAGATGTCCGCGCCCAGCAGATCGGCCTGGATTTCGATGGCGCGTTCGGGGGTCAGCATGTGGGAAGAGCCGTCAATATGGCTCTGAAACTTCACGCCTTCCTCGGTCAGCTTGCGCAATTGCGCCAGCGACCAGACCTGAAACCCGCCGGAATCGGTGAGGATCGGGCCTTCCCAGCGCATGAATTTGTGCAGCCCGCCCAGCCGGGAAACGCGCTCCGCCCCCGGACGAAGCATCAGGTGATAGGTGTTTCCCAGGATGATATCGGCCCCGGTTTCGCGCACCTGATCGGTATAAAGCGCCTTCACCGTGCCCGCCGTGCCCACCGGCATGAAGGCGGGCGTGCGGATTTCGCCCCGGGTCGTGGTCAGAACGCCGGTGCGCGCATCGCCGTCGCGGGCGGAAATATCAAACGGAAACTCGGCCATTACGCATCTTTTCGGTCGGGAAACAGGAGGCAGGCGTCGCCATAGGAGTAGAAACGGTAGCCGTTTTGTATGGCGTGGGCGTAGGCGGACTGCATGGTTTCAAGCCCGCTCATCGCGCTGACCAGCATGAAAAGCGTCGATTTGGGCAGGTGGAAATTGGTCCAGAGCGCGTCGGCGACCTTAAAATCATAGCCCGGCGTGATGAAAATATTGGTGTCCGCCGCGCCGGGGGCGACATGTCCGCCCGCGTCCGCCGCCGCTTCCAGCGTGCGCAGCGCCGTGGTGCCGACCGGGACGACCCGGTTTCCGCGCGCTTTGGCCGCCGCAATGGCCTCCGACGCCGCCTCTGATATCTCGTAATACTCCGCATGCATGACATGGGCGTCGGTATCGTCCGCCTTTACAGGCAGGAAGGTGCCGGCGCCGACATGCAAAGTGACGCGAGTCTGCTCGATTCCACATGATTTCAGGGCGTCAAACAGCCTGTCGGTGAAGTGCAGACCCGCCGTCGGGGCCGCCACGGAGCCCTCTTTTTCGGCGAAAATGGTCTGGTAATCGTCCAGATCCGCCTCATCCAGCGCCCGTTTTCGCGCGATATAGGGCGGCAAAGGGGGCGCGCCGGCCGCTTTTATGGCCTCATCCAGCGCCTTTCCCGCACGGTCGAAGCGCAAAAGCGCCTCGCCGCCATCGGCTTTCTCGGTCACTTCGGCGGAAAGACCGACAAAATCGACCCGGTCGCCGGGGCGCAGGCGCTTCGCCGGGCGCACAAAGGCGCGCCACGCGCCCTCAGCCTCCCTCTTGTGGAGATTGACCTCGATCGCGACGTCCCCGCCGCCGCCCTCTGAGCGCGCGGGGCGGGTCCCGTTCAGCGCGGCGGGGATGACGCGGGTATCGTTGAAAACCAGCAGATCGCCGGGCGCCAGCAGGTCCGGAAGATCCAGCACGCCACGATCCGCCAGTGTCTGACCGGGGCGCACCTCCAGCAGGCGCGCGGAGTCGCGCGGACGGGCGGGCCGCAGGGCGATCCGGTCTTCGGGCAGGTCGAAATCAAACAGGTCAACGCGCATGGGGTGCGGACCTAACCCGAAACGCCCCGGTTCGGGAGAGGTATTTCACATGACGCGGAATTCATTTCAGACCCCCGCGGCCCGCCGATAAGCTGACAGAATGGCTTTCAGGCGGTTTGCGGCCGCGTTGATCGGGCTGGTCCTGTGGACCGGCGCCGCAGAGGCGGCGCCGCAAACCCATGCCTATGGCGAGGATCCGCGGCAGACGCTGGATATTTATGGCGATGACGATCTGACCGACGCGCCCGTGCTGCTGCATGTTCCGGGCGGGGGCTGGGCCAATCAGGACAAGGCCATGGCCTGGTCGATCCCGCGCTTCGCTGGCCGCGAGGATATCCTGCTGGCGGTGATGGATTATCGCGCGCCGCCGGACTTCGACGCCGCCGACCAGGCGCAGGATGTGGCCATGGCCGTGGCGTGGCTGAAGGCCAATGCGGCGGCGCATGGCGGCGACCCAGGCCGCATATTCGTCATGGGACATTCGGCGGGCGGGCATCTGGCCGCGCTGATCGGTGTCGACCCCTTCTATCTGGAGGCGCAAGGGCTGAATCTGAGCGACCTGGCCGGGGTGATCCTGCTGGACGGAGCGGCCTATGACGCGGCCTTGCAGGCGGATTATCTGAAATCGGTCTATGGATCGGAGAACGCCTCGGCCCATATTTTCGGGCCGGATATCAGCGTTTTCACCCCGGCCGACCGCGTCAGGCCGGATATGGGAACGCCGCCCTTCCTGATCCTGTATGTCAGTCAGCGCGGCTATGGCATCCGGCAGGTTCACGCGCTGGAAGCGGCGTTCGACGCCGCAAGGGTGGATTACGAAACCGCCGCGGTGCGCGACAGCGACCACGTGCGGATTGCTTACGAGTTTGGAGAGCCGGGCAGTCCGGCCGGACGCGCCGCGGCGCGCTTCATCCGCAAGCATTCCGGGCGGTAGCTATTGCGCGGCGGGTTCGGGCGGGGTTTGCGCCGCGCCATGGGCGCGCGCCAGCAAAGCCTCGCAATCTGCGTCCCGACCATCGCCCAGCTCCACAAACGGCAGGGCTGCCAGACCGCCGGTGAGCGAACCCAGTAGCGCCGCCGCGCCCGCCTGAAGCGCGGTTTCGCCAGCATCGACGCCAATGGCGGGGTTGCGCAGCGTGCCGCGGATTACCGGATCGCCCAGAAGCGAGCCCCAGCTGACATCCTTGGCGTCGGTTTCCACGGTCAGGTCCAGCGACTCGTCATCCAGATTCACCGCCCCGTCCAGAACGATCAGGCTGTCCTGACTGTCGAACACTACGGGCGCGGCGCGGGCCAGCCCGTCCTCCACCGCGAAGCGCGCAACGGCGCAGTTCAGCTCTGTGAATTCGGGATCCTGCGGGTCTTCGGTGAGAAGCAGCAGCACCACCTCGCCCAGATCCAGCCCCGCCGCCTCGGACCCCAGCTGGCGTATGCGGCCGTCCTGCGCATAGAGCGTGACCGCGCCATTGGCGCTGGAGGCGGCCTGACGGAAACCGTTGCCGGAGGCGGTAATATCCAGCCGGCCCGCAAGCCCCCCTTGCGCGAAACGCCCGTCGGCAAACTGTTCCAGCCGGACATCGCTGAGGCGGCCGTCTATGTCGTGCTGGGGCGTTTCCTCCGAAGCGTCGATCACGACTTCGGCTTCCAGATTGCCGGCTTCCGCCTCGAACGCGATGGGGGCGAAGCGCATGACGCCGTCTTCCAGATTCATGTCCAGCCGCAGCGCCTGCAGGGGAAGCGGCCCCGCCTGAACGCTGTCGGCGCGGAAATCGACCCGGGCGTCGACGGCGCGAATACGGGTGAGGTCCAGCGTGGAATCCGGGATCAGGCGGTCGCTGGCGGCGTAGCTGGAATTGATTTCTTCCTGCAGCGCGTTCGTCTCTCCACTGACGCGGCTGGGCGCGCCTATGATGATGCCCAGATCGTCCAGTTCCAGATTCGTGGACTGCAGGTCGGCGATAATCAGCGGCCGGTCACGGCCCAGACGGACCTCGAAATCGCCGCCCAGATCGCTGTCGCCCACGACGCCGTCAATGCCTTGCAGCCGCCAGACATCCTCGCCGGCGGAGAGTTCGCCATTTAGCTCATAAGGCGGCGTATCCGGAGCAGCGAGACCCAGAAGGTCTGCGAAATCGGCGAAGTTTTCGCCGCGCACGGTCAGCGCGCCGCGCAGGCCGTCCACCTGTGGCCCGGCGATGCGGCCATTAAAGAAGACGGTGGTTCCGGCGCCGGAGCCGACCGCCTCGACATCGTCGCCGGCGGGCCGGCCGGAAGCGGTGGTGATGGTGAATTCCTGCGTGTCGCCGTCCCGGCTGACCACAAAGACGAAATTCTCGATCTCCGCACGGGCGATCTCGTCCAGATTCTTGAGGAAATCGCCGCCCTCTCCCCGGTCCTCGCCCTTCAGGCGGATGCCGGCCTGCCCGTCCGTAACGCTGGCGCGCGCAATGAGGGCGCGGCCCGGAAGGATGCCCAGCGGACTGAATCGCAGATCCATCGCGCCCAGCCTGTAGGGCGCGATATCGCCCTGGATTTCCAGGACGCGCATTTCATAGCCAATGGGAAAAATCTTGAGACGGGCGTGATCCAGCGTGGTGTCGCGGCCCGTCGCGGTTTCAATCGCCCATGCGCTGAGCGGCGTCGCAAAACGCGGCATGGTCAGTAATATCAGGCCAGCCGCCGCGAGGAGCGCGGCGGCGGCGATGATCGTCAAAACCCAGTATTGCGCTTTCAAAATGACGCTCTTTCAAACGCCCCCAGACAAGGGAACGCCGAAAGAGCGCATTCGTTCGGCGAAGGACGGACTTTAGGCGTCCGCCTTCACCTTGACCGATTTGATGACGCCGGGATTGGCGGGCGGTTCGCCTTTCGGGATGGCGTCCACATGCTCCATCCCGGACGTGACCTCGCCCCAGGCGGTGTACTGGTTATCCAGATAGGGCACCGCGTCCAGGCAGATGAAGAACTGGGAATCGGCGCTGTTGGGGTCCGCCGCGCGGGCCATCGACATGGTGCCGCGCACATGTTTCACGTCGTTGAATTCGGCCTCGATATTCTGGCCGGAGCCGCCCATGCCGGAGCCTTGCGGGCAACCGCCCTGCGCCACGAAACCGTCGATCACGCGGTGGAAGTTCAGGCCGTCATAGAAGCCTTCGCGCACCAGTTCCTTGATGCGGGCCACATGCTTGGGCGCCTTGTCCGGAAACAGGGCGATTTCCACTTCGCCATCTTCCAGTTCCATGACGAGTGTGTTTTCGGCGTCGGCCATCTAGCTGTCCTCTTTAACGCGTGTGGGGATGGTCAGGTCGCAGACATTTTCCACGTCCTGTTCTTCAACATAGGCTTTGAAAGCGTCGCTTTCGGGCCGGATCACCTGAACCGCGACCTGCTGGTCTTCCGGCAGGCTGGAGCCGACGCGCATCGATTGAATGGTGTCGGGGTTTTCCGGCATGTCGCTATCGCCCTCGCCCGCGGTGATGTTCTGGACCACGTCCTGACCGTGCACCACGCGGCCCCAGGCGGTGTATTGGGCGTCCAGCCAGGGCGCTTCGCCGCGCATCAGGTAAAACTGGAAATTGCCGCTATCGGGATTGTTGGTGCGCGCCATGGAGGCTGTGCCCTTGCAATGCAGCATCCAGACATCGCGCTTGCCGTCGGCTGCGACCATGGCTTGCGCCGCGGGCTGATAGCCCACCGGCGCGCCGTGATACACGCCCGCCGGCGCGCGGCCCATGGCGGGCTTGCGCTCATTGACCATGCGCTCGTCCTGCACCTTGACCGGCGTGACCTCCGGGCCAAGGCGCGCGGTGAACTCGGCCGGCAAATCCGGCTTGCCGGAAAGCCCGCCGCCGGGATTGTTCGTCAGCCCGCCGCCCTGCGCCATGAAGTCGCCGATGACGCGATGGAAGATGCGGCCGTCATAGAAATTCTCCGAGGCCAGCTCTTTCATCCGCGCGGCGTGTTGCGGGGCAAGATCGGGATGAAGCTCCACGATCACCAGGCCGGTCTTGGGCTCGGCCAGCAGCGATTCCATGCCGCTGCCCGCCTTCTGCGCCACGGTGATGTAGAGAAGATTGTCCTGGTCCGGCGTGCGCCAGGCGTCATCGGGCGCATCGATCGGCTGGGCGGAGGCGGTCAGGGCCGCGGCGGCGAAAAGGGAAGCAATCACGAATATTTCTCCAACAGGCGTTTTTCGACCGAAGGCGAGACAAAGGGCGAGACATCCCCGCCCAGACGCGCAATCTCCTTCACCAGACGCGAAGCCACGGCCTGATGACGGGGATCGGCCATAAGAAACACGGTTTCGATGTCGTCATTGAGGCGCTGGTTCATCGCCGTCATCTGGAATTCGTATTCGAAGTCCGACACGGCGCGCAGGCCGCGGATGATGACAGAGGCGTCAATCTCTTCGGCATAGTGCATCAGCAGGCCGCGAAAGGGGCGGACCTCGATATCGGCGTCGCCGCAACAGGCCGCGACCTCCGACTGCGCGATCTCCACCCGCTCGTCCATGCTGAACAGCGGGCGTTTTTCCTCATTGGTGGCGATGCCGATGATCAGCTTGTCCACCAGCTTCACCGCCCGGCCGACGATATCGACATGGCCCATGGTGAAGGGGTCAAACGTGCCGGGGTAGAGGCCGACGCGGGGCTTGCCGCTCATCAGCTTTCCCCCTCGCCGGACGGCGGAGACTCTCCGCCCTCCCCGTCATTTCCATCAGCGGCGTCCGCCGCTTCGTCGCTGTCGCTCTCGGCGATGCGGCGCACGGAGATGACCTTCTCGTCCTTCTTCAAACGCACGATGATGACGCCCTGCGTCGCGCGGCCCGCGATGCGGACCGTGTCGGCCGGGGTGCGGATCATCTGGCCGCCATCGGTCATCAGCATGACATCGTCGCTGGCCTCGACCGGGAAGGAGGCGTTGAGCCAGTCCTTGCCGCGCAGGCGATGGGCCAGCAGGCCTTTGCCGCCGCGCCCGGTGACCCGGTATTCATAGGCGGAGCTGCGCTTGCCATAGCCGCGGTCGGCGACGGTGAGGATGAACTCCTCCGCCGCGCCCAGTTCGGCGAGGCGCTCGGAGCTGAGCAGCGCCTCTTCGCCCTCCTCCAGGTCCGCGTCGTCCGTTTCCTCGCCCGCCGCGCGCCGCATGGCGTTGGCGTGGCGCAGATAGGCGCGGGATTCTTCCGGGGTGACGTCCATGTGGCGCAGGATGGCCAGCGAGATCACATAGTCGCGCTCGTCATCCATCTTGATGCCGCGCACGCCCGTGGAGGTGCGGCCGGCGAAGACGCGCACGTCCTCCACCCGGAAGCGGATGCAGCGGCCGAACGCGGTGGTCAGCAGGATATCGTCTTCCGGCTTGCAGACCTTCACGCCAACAATGCCGTCGCCCTCGTCGGGCTTCATGGCGATCTTGCCGTTGCGGTTCACCTGCACGAAATCGCTGAGCTTGTTGCGGCGTATCTTGCCCGAGCGGGTGGCGAAGACGACGTCCAGTTCGCCCCAGCTATCCTCGTCCTCCGGCATCGCCATGACCGAGGATATGGAATCGTCCTGATCCATGCCGCCCAGCACATTGCCGATATATTTGCCGCGGGAGTTCGGCGCGCCCTGCGGCAGGCGCCAGACCTTCTCCTTGAACACCAGGCCGGAGGCGGTGAAGAACAGCACCGGATCGTGCGTGGAGGCGACGAACATGCCGGTGACGACGTCCTCCTCCTTCATCGCCATGCCGGCGCGGCCCTTACCGCCGCGCGCCTGGGTGCGATAGATCGAAAGCGGGGTGCGCTTGACGTAGCCGCCCTCGGTGATGGTCACCACCATGTCCTCGCGCGCGATCAGGTCCTCGTCCTCGACATCGAGGTCGCCTTCCAGGAACTGGGTCTTGCGCGGCTCGGCGAATTTCTCCTTCACCTCGGTCAGCTCGTCGCGGATGATCTCGATGACGCGGGCCTTGGAGCGCAGGATATCCAGCAGGTCCTGGATCTTGCCCATCAGGCCCTTGGCCTCGTCATTGATCTCGTCGCGGCCAAGGCCGGTCAGGCGCTGCAGGCGCAGGTCCAGAATGGCTTTCACCTGCTCCAGAGTCAGGCGGATCTCGCCGTCCTCGTTCACGATGGAGCGCGGGTCGGCGATCAGCTTGACCAGCGGCTCCATGTCACGCGCCGGCCAGGTGCGGGACAGAAGGCCCTCGCGCGCCGCAGACGGGTCCGGCGCGTTGCGGATCAGCTCGATTACCTCGTCGATATTGGCCACCGCCATGGCGAGGCCGACAAGGACATGGGCGCGGTCGCGCGCCTTGGACAGCTCGAACTTGGCGCGGCGGGCGACGACTTCCTTCCGGAAGCGGATGAAGACATCCAGCATGTCGCGGAGCGGCATGACGCGCGGCCGGCCGGAATCCAGCGCCAGCATGTTCACGCCGAAGCTCGTCTGCATGGGCGTGAAACGATAGAGCTGGTTCAGCACCACTTCCGGGGTGGCGTCGCGTTTCAGCTCGATCACCACGCGGATGCCGTCGCGGTCCGACTCGTCGCGCATGTCGGCGATGCCCTCGACCCGCTTGTCGCGGACCAGTTCGGCGATCTTTTCGACCAGCGAAGCCTTGTTCACCTGATAGGGAACCTCGCTGACGATAATGGCCGTGCGCTGGCCGATTTCTTCAAAATCGGTGCGGGCGCGCATGACGACGGAGCCGCGGCCCGTCATCAGGCCCTTGCGGGCGCCGGAGCGGCCAAGGATATAGCCGCCGGTCGGGAAGTCCGGCCCCGGCACCAGCTCCAGCAGTTCCTCATCCGTGACATCGTCGCGGTCCAGAAGGGTCAGCGCGGCGTCGCAGACTTCGCCCAGATTGTGCGGCGGGATATTGGTCGCCATGCCGACGGCGATGCCGCCCGCGCCATTGACCAGCATGTTCGGGAAGCGGGACGGCAGGACGGTGGGTTCGCGGTCCTTCCCGTCATAGTTCGGCTGGAAGTCGACCGTGTCCTTGTCGATGTCGGCCAGCAGGTAATTGGCGGCCTCGGCCATGCGCGCTTCGGTATAGCGCATTGCCGCGGCGGGATCGTTGTCAATGGAGCCGAAATTGCCCTGCCCGTCGATCAGCTTCAGGCGCATGGACCATGGCTGCGCCAGCCGGACCAAGGCGTCATAAATCGCGGAGTCGCCGTGCGGGTGATAGCTACCCATCACGTCACCGACCGTCTTGGCGGACTTGTTATAGCTCTTGTCGAAGGTCTGGCCGTTCTCGTGCATCGACCAGAGGATGCGGCGGTGAACGGGCTTCAGGCCGTCGCGCGCGTCCGGGATGGCGCGGCTGACGATCACGCTCATGGCGTAATCGAGATAGGAGCGGCGCATCTCCTCTTCGATGGCGATGGATTCGACGCCTTCGGGGCGGTCGGAAGGCGGGGGAGTATCGTGCGTGTCGGTCACGTCGGTCCGTTAGTCGATTGGACGGGAATTGCTGGAATCATTTTCAGCGGGAACATCGGCAAGGTAGCATCCGTTATAGGGGGTCGCAAAGCTTTGTGGCCGCTCAACACAGGACTTCAGGAGTTCATATGCGCCGTTCAATTCTTCTTCTTTCAGCTGGCATGGCGGCAATCGCCCTTACCGCCTGCCAGGACCAGCAGGACAACGCGTCCGACGGGGACCTAAACGCCTCCGACGGGCAACAGGAACAAGGCGTCACGCCGGGCGGCGATGACGCGGGGTCCAGCGCGGCCTCGAACAAGGAAGCCGCGCTGGCGGGCGACATGGCCGTGGCGCGCGCGGATTTGCAGTTCATCGGCGATCTGCCGGACGCATCCGGCCAGGCCGAGTTTTTCTGGGATGACCGCCGCCTGACGATGCGCGTGGTCGCCGCCGGTCTGCCCGCTGGCGAACACGGCATTCATCTGCACGAAACCGGCGATTGCTCCGCTGATGACTTCACCAGCGCGGGCGGTCATATCGGCAAGGAGTCCGCCCAGCACGGGATGGATAACCCGGAGGGCCCGGAAGCCGGCGACCTGCACAATCTGATGGTCGCCCCGGACGGCACCGCCGACCAGACGCTGAACACCCGCGTCCTGCTGCAGGGCGACATGGGCAAGCGGCCCAAGCTGCTGGATGCGGACGGTTCCGCCGTGGTCATTCACGAAGCGCCGGACGATCACACGACCCAGCCCATTGGCGGGGCCGGCGCGCGAATCGCGTGCGGCGTCATTGAGGGCATCGACGGGGCTGTGAATATCCGCGGCAAGCCGGTGCGCACCGGCGCGGCGGAAACTGACGCGCAATAAACGCGGTTTGTTGCCAATTATGCCTTGTCAAAGGGCGGTCCATCCGGGCCGCCCTTTTTCATATTCGGCGCTAGAAGGTCAGGCGGATGGCCATGACGCCATAGGCGAAGGCGGTCAGCGCGCCGCCGATCCAGAACATCCAGTTGCGCCGGGCGCGATGCCGCCGGCCCGCGATGATGGATGCGGGCGGGCGCCCTTCCCGCGCGGCGCGTATGGCCAGGTGGAACCCGGTCCCCAGCGCCGCGGCACCCAGAATCCAGGCCAGCTCGCCCAGCACGACCCACAGCTTTGATGCGGTCTGCGGCGCATAATAGGCCAGCACGCCGCCGCTGATCACCGTGATCAACGCCATGGGCGTCCAGACCCAGCGCGCGGCCGAGAACATCGGCTTGGCGGCAAGCCAGGGATCGGGCGACCGGTCCGAGGCCAATGTCAGGAACAACAGGATTCCGCCGCCCCCGGCTAGAAATGCGGCGGAGACGAGATAGATCAGTTCGAGAACATTCAGGAGCGCAGGCATGATTCTGTTCTAACCGCGGGCCGCGCCCGCTGGAAAGAGGGCGTAACTTGCGGGCGGCGCCCGCTGCCGCTTTCATGGACAAAAGCAGATAACGGGAAAATCAAATGATTCAGGATGATACGGCGGCGGAGAGCGCGGCTGAACGCGGCGCGGAACTAAGCGGCGGACTGGATCCCGTACAATTGCTGACCGACACGCTGACCGGCATGGTGGCCGGTTTCATCGAACGCCTGCCCCAGATCGGCCTGGCGATCCTTGTCCTCATCATAACCGCCATCGTGTCGGGTCTGATCGGGCGCGCGGCCGGGGCGGGACTGGAAAAAGCCCGGCTGCGGCCCGCGCTGGTCACCCTGTTCAAAAATTTGACGGGCATTTTTGTCTGGGTGGCGGGCATCGCCATCGCCATCGTGATCGTCTTTCCCAGCGTTACGCCCGGCCAGATGGTGGCCGCGCTGGGTCTGGGCTCTCTGGCGGTCGGGTTTGCGTTCAAGGACGTGTTCGAGAATTTCCTGGCCGGCATCCTGATCCTGTTCCGCAAGGAAATGCGGATCGGCGATTTCATCGAGTGCGAGGATGTCCTGGGCAAGGTTGAATCGGTCACGATTCGGGAGACCCATATCCGCCAGCCGGACGGGCAGCTGGTCATCGTTCCCAATGCCATGCTGTTCACCAATCCCGTCTGGGTGCGCACCGACCGCAAGACCCGGCGCGCCGAACTGGTCGTAGGCGTGGATTACGACGCCTCCCTGCCCGCCGCCGCCGACACTCTGAACAAGGCGCTGGAGAGCTGCGAGAGCATTTCGAAAAGCGAAGGCACGGAAGTGAAATGCATCGCGTTCGGCGGCTCTTCCATCGACTTCAAGCTGCTGTGGTGGGCCGGATCATCCAACAAGGACCAGCGCGCCTCCTTCGACGAGGTGGCGTTTGCGGTGAAGCGCGAACTGGATGCGGCCGATATCGGAATCCCCTTCCCGCAGGTCACGCTGTCGCAGCGCGAACCCATGGCGCTGGATACGCCGGACAATCTGAGAAAGATGGAAGAGGGCTAGACAGTGAAAGGCCGCCGCGGGGGAGCGCGGCGGCCGATCTGTTTGCCAGTAATTGCACGCCTGTGGACGAACCGGCAGGGGTAGGGGGAGGGACGACGGTCCGCCCTGCGTGCAATCACAACTACAAAACGCCAGTTGTCAGGTTTGGTTCCTGAAAAAAAATCACGGTTCCGAAGTTTCTGCAGCCGGCGTATCGGACCCGTCCTGTTGCGGCGGCGCCTCGCGGGGGGCTGTGCCGTAAAAAATGCCAAGAACGATGATCATCGCAGCCAGAACGACAAGGCCGATCAGGCGGAATGTCCGCGGCCCGGCGGGCCTTCCCGGAACAGAATCTTTGTTGTCTTCGTTCATCGGTCGTCGCCTTTCATTTTGGCGCTATATCGCTGTTTTTATTCAAGCTGCCTGAAGCGAGGATTTCATGCCCCATCTCGAAAAAGACCCTCAGCCGGCCCGGCAAGGCCATAGAGGCGACCACATTTTCATTATTCTGGTGGTCTCCACCCTGCTGGCCTCAGCCGCGCTGTGGGGGCTGTATTCGATCTGGGCCGGCGGCGATGCCGACGAGCCGCAGAACCAGCCTGCCCCGTCCAGCATCGAGACCGATCCGGAACCGGTCGACCCGACCGGGGGTCAAGGAAGCTAGACCGGCGGGCGCCCGCGGATCGCGCTGGCGATGCCGCTGACCACCAGAAGGATCAGGAACACAAAGAACAGGATCTTGGCGATCATGAAACCGGCGCCGGCGACCGCGAAGAAGCCGAAATAACCGGCGACAACCGCCAGAATGAGAAACAGAAGAGCCCAACCAAGCATTTTGTTTTCCTTTCCAAAAAAGAAAAAGGGACGCGGCGCGCCGCGTCCCTTTCTTCATTCCGGTTCTATTCCGGGTGTTTCCAGCCTTCGCCGCCGGTGCGCGCGGCTTCGAACTGGCTGTTGGCCAGATCCCAGTTGAGAAGCTGGTTGACCACGGCGTCCAGATAAGCGCCGCGATCGTTCTGGCGGTCGAGATAATAGGCGTGTTCCCAGACATCGCAGAGCAGCATCGGAAGCACCGAGTCGTCCTGCGGCAGGATCGCGCCCTCATCATGGGTGTCGCGGATTTCCAGACCGCCGTCGCGATTGGCGACCAGCCACACCCAGCCGGAGGCAAAGTGCCCCGCGCCGGTTGATTTGAACTTCTCCTTGAAGCCGTCCATGCCGCCAAACGCGGAGTCGATCGCGCTCTTCAGCGCGTCGGAGGGCTGCGGGGAGCCGCCGGTCAGGGAATTCCAGTAGAAAGTGTGGTTCCAGGCCTGCGAGGCATTGTTGATCAGCCCCTGCTTGCCTTCCTGGCGCGCGGTCCGCACGACCTCTTCCAGCGGCTTGCCTTCCAGGCCCGTGCCGCTGATCGCGTCATTGGTTTTGGTGATGTAGGCGTTGTGATGCTTGTCGTAGTGGTAATTCAGCGTGTTGGCCGAAATTGCCGGCTCCAGCGCTGTTTTTTCAAAGGGCAATGGCGGGAGTGAAAAAGCCATAAGAGATAATCTCCGTCGGTTCGTATTCGTGCCGCGTGAACCGGTTGTGGGCGGGCTGCGCGGCGGTCTCTGACATAACGCGGGCCGCTTCGCCGCGTTCCAGAAAAAGGGTGCGGCGTAGCGGTCGCGTCACGCCATGAAAGACATGGCGACTAGAGCGGTAAAAGTCTAATCCTTGAGCAATCGCGCCAAAGTCGCGCCCAGCGTGGCGCTGCGCAGCAGCAGCGAGGGACGCCGCGCGATCAGGAAAGCCAGCAAACCGGCCCCGGCGATGACGCCGAACGGATGTTTTTCGAACAGCGCCAGCGCGGTGCCGCCCACCGGATTGGTCTTTGCGGGCTTGTGGTCCCGCATCCAGGCGGCATAGGCGGCCGCGATACCGCAAGCGGCCAGAAAGCCGCCGGCGACAATCAGGGATGCCCAGCCATAGCCGATTTCGCCGCCGATCCAGATGGTCGCGGACGCGCCGGCAAATCCCAGCGCGCCGACCAGAAAGATCAGGGCGATTACATAGGCCGCCGCTACGCGAATAAATGCGTTCACTTGCGACCCAGAATGAGCGCCATCAGAAAGCCCACGCCCGCCGCGGTCGCCAGAGCGCCCAGCGGATTTTCCCGGACCTGGCTTTCCAGATCCTGACGGCGCGCGGTGACTTCGTCTTGCGCCGCCTCGCTCCAGGCGCCGACCTTCTTTGAGACTTCCTTGCTTTCATGCTCGGCCAAGGTTTTCACGTCCTTCATCAGCTGGCTGAGATCGCCGCGCAGGGCGTCGATATCCTCCTTCAGCGCGTATTTGTCGTCGGTCTGTTTGGTGGTCGTTGCCATTGAGAAAAAACCTCTTCGAGTGAAAAATCCGCGCCGTTAAGCGCGCTTACGCGAATAACCCGCGAAAGCGCGCTTCCGTTCCAAGAAATGGAAAGAAATCAGGCGGCCTTGTCGCGCCGGCGCGGATGGAAAAACAGCGCCTGGCCAATGGCGGCTTTCACCGTCTGGGGCAGGAACGGCTTGGTGATCAGGAAGGCCGGTTCCGGCCGCTCGCCCGTCAACAGGCGTTCCGGATAAGCGGTGATGAAGATTACCGGCACGTCCATGTCGCCCAGGATCGCTTTCACGGCGTCGACGCCGGAGGAGCCGTCCGCCAGCTGGATATCGGCCAGCACCAGACCCGGCGGGTTGTCCTTGGCGGCCTGAACCGCCTCGTCCCGCGTCGTGGTAATGGCGGTGATATTGTGGCCCAGCTCGCTGACCAGGCCCTCAATGTCCATGGCGATCACCGGCTCGTCCTCGATAATCAGGACATTGGTCGCCAGTTCGGCCTCAATCTCGGCCTGCGCCTTGGCGATCATGCGGTCCACCTCGGCTTCCTCGACATCGAGGATCCGCGCGGTCTCCCGCGTGGTGAAGCCTTCCATCGAGGTCAGCAGCAGCGCCTGACGGCTGCGCGGGGCAAGGCTCATCAGCCGGTCTTCCGGAGATTCCTCCAGTTCGGACGGGGTCGGCTGGCTGTCGTCATTGGCGCTGATCCAGATGGCGTGGAACAGGCGGTACAGGGCCACGCGGGGCGGCAGGTCCTGTTCCAGCGACTGATCGCCTTCGACAAGCGCTTCCAGCGAGGCGCGCACATAGGCGTCCCCGCTCTTCTGAGATCCGGTCAGCGCGCGGGCGTAGCGGCGCAGATATGGCAGGTGCGGTCCGAGACTTTCGGCCATGCTCATGATTGGCATTCTCCCCTGAGAAAAGCTGGAATGCGCCGCGCCGTCAAAGGCGCCGCGCGATGATCGTCGGACCACACAATGCGCGAGGCTGCAATAAGTTCAATTTTTATTGCAACTCGACGGAACTGTTAGGCAAGTCACGCATTTTAACCGCCGAATGAACCCTGCTCGCCATGGCGATGGCGGCGCAAGCAAAAGCGATATGACCGATTTGATGACTGATCCTGATAAAGGGCCGGACACGGAACACCACGACGTCTCTGCAAATGAAGCCCGGTCCCGCCAGCGCGGGATCGGGCGCCGCTTGCGTCAGATGTATGATGACGTTCTCGATGAAGATGTCCCGGACGACTTCCGCTCGCTTCTGGAAAAGATCGACGACCGTAAAACAGCGTCCAAGTCATAAAATGGGTCAGAAACCAGACAAGAAACCCCGCGCCGAAAAAGGCGCGATGGATGACTCAGCCTTCAAGGACGAGCTGGTTCAGCAGATTCCGCATCTGCGAGCCTTCGGCCGCAGCCTGACCGGCAACCGCGAGGCCGCCGACGATCTGGCGCAGGAAGCCCTGGTCAAAGCCTGGAACGCCCGGTCCAGCTATGAGCCCGGCACGAACATGAAGGCCTGGACCTTCATGATCCTGCGCAATCACTTCTATTCCGAAAAACGCCGCGCGTGGCGCCAGGCCGCCTGGGACGAGGAAAAGGCCGAACGCACCCTCACCTCGCCCGCCGGCCAGGACACGGTTCTGGATCTTGAAGATCTGCGCCGCGCCATGAACCACCTGCCCGAAGAACAGCGCGAGGCGCTGGTTCTGGTCGGCGCCGGCGGGTTCGCCTACGAGGAAGCGGCTGAAATTTGCGACTGCGCCGTCGGCACGATCAAGAGCCGCGTGAACCGCGCGCGCAAGGCTCTGGAAGAGATGATGAACGACCGCTCCGGCGCGGCCCGCAAGGGCGACAAGTCAAGCGGAGCCTCGGATGCGATGAACAGCATTCTTTCAGAAGCCGATACTTTGGCGCGGCGCGGAAAAAAATCTGGAACTTCGGCGAACAAAAAGTCCGCCTGAGCATTTACTGCCCGTATCACCAAGCCGCATCGAGTAACGAAAGGACTCTCCGATGTATAAACGCTTTATCACCGCCTTTGCCGCGCTTCTGATGGTCGCTGGCATTTCCGCTTGCAACACGATCGCCGGCGCTGGCGAAGACGTCGAGTCCGCTGGCGACTCCGTCGAGGATGCCGCGGAATCTTCCAAGTAAGATCACCGCTCAATCTCATGAAAAAGCCCGGGGCGAACGCCCCGGGCTTTTTTTTATACGTGACTGCAGTGGCGATCAGGCCGTGTCCGGAATGGCGGCGGCAAATTGCGGCGCCGCCGGGCCTTCGATCACGGCCTTTTCCATGATCGGCAGATAATTGATCTTGTCCGCCGGAACGCTCACCACGTGCTGTTTCAGCCCCAGAAGGCCAAATCCGCTCTCGATACGGATGCTTTCTACAGCGCCGTCTTCCGCCACTTCCACGCTGTGAACCCGGCCATAGGCGTCGCCTTGCGCATTCAGCACGCGAACGCCCATCAGACGCGCGGGCGGCATGAATTCGGCGGACAGGCGGGTCGCCGTTTCAGGCTTGGCTTCGCGGTCCATCCGGGCGCGCTCTTTCAGGTCGGAAAGCTCGGGACGGGTGATCACCTCGCCCGTCTGGCGATCATAATAAAGGTCCGAAACCGGCGCGCGCACGGTCCAGTTGTTCAGATAGTCGCCAAATTCCAGCCAGACCCATTCAGGCGTGCCACGGTCATCAAAGCTGAGATGATGAATCCGGCCATGGCCGAAACTGTCCGAGGACGTAACGTCGGCGCTCAGGAGCCGCGAAACTTCAATCTGTGCGGCCGGCGCAAAGCGCGCGGACGAGAAATCGAAGGTATGATCGGCGATCGCGTCAGTAGAAGTCTGGTTGATGTGAGCGGGCGCGCCGGCGGCTATCAGCGCGGCGGCGCCAGCCAAGGCTATATACTTGTATTTCATTGTGTGCCCCAGCGAATTAGCGACTTGTATGCTCGCTCTATCAACGCGGGATCACGAAATGTGTTCCTTTAGGGGCGGCGCGCCAATTTTTCGTCACGCACCGCCTCGAAGGCCGCGCCGACCGAATGATAGACGGTCAGCTCAAAGGCTTCGGGCGTTACGCGAATGGCGTTGAAACCGGCGGGAACGCCGCGCGTGCGGGTGGACAGCGCCGTGCCCGCGCCAACCGCCCAGCTGGTCATGTCATGAAACGGAAACCGCTCCGCGAACTCCACATGCAGATGGCCGGTCAGGACCAGGTCGACCCCGCCCTCCGCCAGTATCCGGGCCGCCGCCTCGCCGCGCCTAGTGCGGGCCGGAAACGGCGCATTGCGCGGGGTGATCAGGGGATGGTGACAGACCACCGCCTTGGCGGCGTTCTTGTGCCCCTGATTGAGCTGGTCGATGACCTCCTGGGCCTCGCGCAGCCGCACCGAACCCAGCGACCAGTCCGGACGCGCCTGAACACCGCGCGCGGTGTTCAGCGTGTGCATGACCAGCCGGTCATCAAGGAAGGCTTCGGTGCGCGCCCGCGCCAGCCGCTTGCGAAAGCGCGCGAATGGCGCGGTCATGCGGGCAAACATATTCCAGAACGGCGTGTCGTGATTGCCCTCGGCAATGACCACCGGCGCGTCCAGGGCGGCCAAAAACTCCGCCGCGGCCAGGAATTCGCGGCGCTTGCCCTTCTGGGTCAGGTCGCCGCATACCGCCACCGCGTCCGGTGAAATCTCGGCGATGCTCTCGCTCAACGCCTCGACAAGCGCCGGGTCTTCAGAACCGAAATGCAGGTCAGATATTTGTACGATGGTCGCCATGATCAGGCTTTCGCCGGTGCCAGAACCGGGATCGCGTCCTTCAGATAGCGCACGTCGAATTCGCATTTCAGCTTCATCGGCTCGCCATCCAGAACGCCATAGGGATCCTCTTCCTTCAGTTTTACGCGCACCTGGTCGGTGCAGTCGATCGCAACGCCCGGGTCTTCCCGCCAGCGCTGGGTCAGGGCGTTGAAGCCCAGCCGCGCCGCCTCGCCCAGATCATGCACGTCGGACGCGATACATTCGAATTTGCGGCCGACATCCTCATCCACCTTCAACTCCATCAGGTGGGACAGGCCGCCCAGCGCCACGACAAGAAGCTCGGCCTCCCGGCCGGGTTCCTCACCATCGACGCCGAACAACACATTCATATGAAAGGCGTCCGCCAGGGCGCGGCGCGCGAAGGACAGCACGCGCGGCAAGGCGTCCAGCCCCGTCTGCCCGCGAAACGCCTCCCGCGCGCGGGTCATGTCAGGCGCGAAGCCGAAAGCGGCGGACAGGAAGAACAGACGGTCATCCGCCTGGCCGGCGTCGATCAGCGCGCGCTGGCCATCCAGCGCGGCGCGCAACGCGTCCGCCGGTCCGCGTTCGCCGTACAGCTTGCGCGGAAGCAGGTTCATCGTGCCCCCCGGCAAAGGGATCAGGGGCTTGTCGTGCTTCATCGCAAATTCGGCGGCGCAGCGCGCCGTACCGTCGCCGCCCAGAACGATAACGCCCCCGCACGGCCCTTCGAACGCGTCCTTCAGGCCTTCGAGAATATCGTCCGGGTCAAGGAATTTGAGGTCGCAAAGCCGGGAATGGGCCGCGTTTTCCAGCATCGCCTGAACATGGGCGGGGCTTTTTTCGCCGACATAGCCGGACGCGCGGTTCACCACGGCGGCAAACTGCGTCTTGCCCGCGTCCGGGGCTGTCACTGTTTCTGATCGGGTCAGGGCGGTCTTTCCTTTCTGAGGCGAAAACAAGGCGGGTCGCTACCTATATAGCGTATCCGGCCGGTTTTTCAGGCGGCCTTGAACGGGCTGCGCGGTCGGAAATCCGGAACGCGCGCATACTAAAGGAGTTCCCCTGCCTTCATGATGCGATATGTCAGAATAACCGTGGCGCTCCTGGCGCTTGCCTGCGGGTTCGTGCTCGCCGTCGGCTTCGTCGTGACGCTGCCGGACGAAGACCTGCCGTGGACCAAGCTGGATCTGAACGACCCCGTCGGCGCGTTTACGGAAATGAAGCTGGACGCCCTCTCCCGCAACCCGGACGCCTGTTATGCGCTTCTGGAAGACGCCGGCATGGAATTTTCACCCCTGCCCCCGGTCGAAAGCGGTGATTTCTGCGGCTATGACGACGGCGTCGAAATCGAGAAATCGATCACGCCCTATTCCGCCGCGGTGGTCGCGCGCTGCCCGCTGGCCGCCACGCTTTTCCTGTGGGAGCGCGACGTGGTTCAGGCGGCCGCGCAGGAAATATACGGCCAGAAAGTTTCCCGCATCGGACATTACGGAACCTATGCCTGCCGCCGGGTTTATGGTCGGCCCAACGGATCGATCAGCGAACACGCCAGCGCCAACGCCATCGATGTCGCCGAATTCCGCCTTGAGGACGGGCGCACAGTCAGCCTGCGTTCAGACTGGACCGGCGAAGATGACGACGCTGAATTCCTGCGCGAGATCAGAAAAGGGTCATGCGATCTTTTCCAGGGCGTCATCAGCCCGGACTATAACAAGGCTCATGAGGACCATTTTCATCTCGACATGGGTCCGTACGACTTTTGCCGGTGATCGGTTTGTTCAAGGAACCGGCGTGCGATCCATTCGTTCAAGGCGCAGGGGACAAACGCCCAACCCGAATAATCCTTCAAGGAGGTTTGCTGTGAAATTCAAGCTACTCGCTCTTGGCTCCGCTGCGGTCCTGACCGCCGCCTGCACCACGACCAGCCCATACACGGGCCAACAGACGCGCAACAACACCGCCACCGGCGCTCTCGCCGGCGCGGGGCTTGGCGCGGTTCTGGGTTATCTGACCAACACCAATGACAGCTCCGAAGGCGCGACTAACGCGGCCATCGGCGCGGGCGTTGGCGCGCTGGCCGGCGCGGCGGTCGGCAATTACATGGACCGCCAGCAGGCCCAGCTGGAGCGTGAGCTCGCCGGCACGGGGGTCGAGGTTGACCGCCGCGGCGACGATATCGTCCTGAACATGCCGGGCGACATCACGTTCGCCTTCGACAAGGCGGAAATCGAACCGCAATTCTATCCGGTTCTGAACGACCTTTCGCGCACGCTGGACCAATATCCGCAGACGACCATCGGCGTTGTCGGCCACACCGACTCGGTGGGTTCGGATTCCTATAATCAGGGCCTGTCCGAGCGCCGCGCCGAATCCGTCGCCGCTTATCTCGTCCGCCAGAACGTGATGGCCGAGCGCATCTATATCGAGGGACAGGGCGAGACCCAGCCCGTCGCCTCCAACGAGACCGAGGAAGGCCGCGCGCGCAACCGCCGCGTCGAAGTCGTCCTTCGTCCGATCACCACGTCGTAAAACGGCGTAAAGACCGGCACGGGAAAGGCGCGGCGGTCATCGCCGCGCCTTTTTCATTTGAAGGCAGCCCTTGTCTCTTTTTGTCGCGCTGTCTTGCCGATATAGGGGGTGGCGTGTTCCGCTTTCCATGCGGATCGCCCACCAGGGGCCGGCTTAGCTCAGATGGTAGAGCAGCGGTTTTGTAAACCGAAGGTCGCGGGTTCGATTCCTGCAGCCGGCACCATTTCCCTTTCAGGGATCTAGACGCCCGGCCTCGGCCAGAGGTTTCCACAACAATAGAATTTGCAGCCTTTCCACGCGCCGATTGGAAAAAACTGGCGTTTCGCGCCTTGTGGAGAGGTTTTCCGGACCGTGCTAGAGGCGCGCATGAGAAAGGAGAGTTGGAATTATGGAATACGTTCAGGGAGACCGCGCGGGCATCAAGATGTGGACGGATGGCGTCCAGGTCGAAAACGAGGCGATGCAACAACTCCGCAACGTCGCGACCCTGCCGTTTATCCATAACCATCTCGCCGTCATGCCCGACGTTCACTGGGGCATGGGCGCCACTGTGGGCTCAGTCATTCCAACCCGCGGCGCTATCGTGCCGGCCGCCGTGGGCGTGGATATCGGCTGCGGCATGATTGCGGTCCGCACCACGCTGGACAGCAACAGTCTGCCGGACACGCTTGCGCCGGTGCGCGCGGCGATCGAGGGCGCGATCCCGCACGGGCGGACCCATCATGGCGATCCGTCTCGCGACAAGGGTTCCTGGAATGATCCGCCGGAACGCCAGAAAGGCGCATGGAAACGGCTGGAAGACCGCTATCAGCGCATTCTCGACAAGCACCCCAAAGCCGGGCACGGCGCCACGGCGCAACATCTGGGAACGCTTGGAACCGGCAATCACTTCATCGAGATTTGTCTGGATGAGGCCGATCAGGTTTGGGTAATGCTGCACTCTGGCTCGCGCGGACCGGGCAACAAGCTCGGCTCCTATTTCATCCAGCGCGCCAAGGACGAGATGGAGCGTTATTTCATCGGTGACTATCTGGCCGACAAGGACCTCTCCTATTTCGTGGAGCATACAGAGATGTTCGACGATTACGTGGAGGCGGTCGGCTGGGCGCAGGATTACGCCGCGTCAAATCGGGAAGCGATGTTGCAGGGGGTGCTGGACGCCATGGCGGAGACCCTGCCGGCGTTTTCCGTCACCGAGGAGGCCATCAATTGCCACCACAATTATGTGGAACGCGAGAACCACTTCGGGGCAAATGTCTGGGTCACGCGCAAGGGCGCCGTGCGTGCGCGCCAGGGTGATCTGGGCATCATTCCCGGCTCGATGGGCGCGCGTTCCTATATCGTGGAAGGCAAAGGCAACGCGGATTCCTTCTGCTCATGCTCCCATGGCGCGGGGCGGACGATGTCGCGCGGCAAAGCCAAAAAGACGATCTCGCTGGAAGATCACCTGAAGGCGACTGAAGGCATCGAGTGCAGGAAAGACGCCGACGTGATCGACGAGAGTCCGGCGGCTTACAAGAATATCGACGCGGTGATCGCCGCGCAGGAACCGCTTGTGAGCGTTCGGCATACGCTGCGCCAGATCGTGAATGTGAAGGGCTAGACCGTCTAAAACCGGATCCAGTAGGCGGCGAAGATGGCGCGTTCGCGGATGATGTTTTCGCCCGCGAGCGTCGCCAGCCCGCCGAGCTGGACCGCGCGGCGGTCTGTGAGCCAGTAGACGGCGCTGAGCTGGCCGCGGGCGCTCATATAGTCGCGGTTGAGGCCCTTCGACTTGTCGCTGGCCAGGAAGAAGCCCTGCCCCATCGCAGTGAGCTTGTCGGTGATGTTGTAGCCCAGCGTCAGATCCAGCCGCTGCTCGTTCCCGAAATCGCCGCCGCGCCAGCGATAGCCGGCCTGCGCATCTATGAAGCCGTCACGGCCTCGCCACTTGAACGAATGGCCGGCCAGAAGCCGCGCCTCGTAATCGGTTTCGCCTGCGCCGAAAAAGATGTCGGTGACGTTCTCGCCCCCGCCCGGCAGGATGACGGTCGCTTGTGCTGAAACCACGGTCTGGTCGTTCCGCCATAGCGCATGGCGCAGGCCCACCTCGCTGGCCGCCAGGCCGCGCGCCGCATCCCGCCCGCTTTCGATTTCCAGATAGACATCCTGCAGCGCCAGCCGCGTCACGGCGGTCAGGTTGTCCGTCAAGCCGAACTCGCCAAATAGCGAAAGCTCGTGTTTTTCAAAATCGACCGGATAGACCGCGTCGCCGTCAGGGTCGAACGACCGATCGGCGTAATCATAGAGCTGGGTCAGAATCAGCTGGCCCTCGCCCTTCTTAAAATTCCACGCCGACGCGTTTGCGGCGGCCGGAGCCGCCGCAATCAGAGCCAGTCCTGCAAATGCAGGGGCTAGACGTCGAAGCCCGGCGATTCCCGCCTCACGCGGTCCAGAAGCGCCGCCCAGGCGATCTCCAGGAAGAACTCGTTGAGGATGCCTTCCTCGCCCTGTTTGAAGACCTTGTCCTGCATCCCCTTGTCCCACTGGACCAGCTCGGCCCCGCCGGACTGGGCCATCGTCTGGATCTTGCAGGCGCGCTCCAGGATATAGATGCGCAAATACGCCTGGAATGGATGCGAGCCGACCGACAGCGTGCCGTGATTGCGCAGGATCATGGTGTTCTTTTCGCCGAGATCGGCGACCAGACGCGCCTTCTCGTCCTCGACCAGCGCCAGCCCCTCATAATCGTGGTAGCTGACATCGCTCATGATGTTCATGGCGAGCTGGGAAATCGGCAGCAGGCCGTCCTTCTGCGCGGCCACGGCCACGCCCGCATCGCTGTGCAAATGCAGGGCGACATGCACGTCCTCGCGCGCCGCATGGATCGCAGAGTGGATGGTGAAACCGGCAGGGTTGATGCCGTATTTCGAGGGCGGCAGGACATTGCCCTCCAGGTCCACCTTCACGAGGTTGGAGGCCGTCACGTCCTCATAAAGCAGGCCGAACGGGTTGAGCAGGAAATGCTCCTCCGGCCCCGGCACGCGCATGGAAATATGGGTGAAGAACAGATCATCCCAGCCATGCATCCGCACCAGCCGGTAAAGAGCGGCGAGGTCCACCCGCGCCTTCCATTCCTCTTCGCTGACCTGTTCGCGTACCGGTGTTTCGTCGTTCTCAGCGGCGAGCGCCATCTCTCATCTCCCTATCCCTTCTAGGATTTGCGCCAAGAATGCGCGCCGGGACGCGGGCCGTCAAACGTAACGCGCCAGGCGAAGCCCGCCGAACTGCCACGACATGTGGGGATAGAAGAAATTGCGATAGGTGCGCCGCGCATGGCCGGCCGGCGTGGCGCAGCAGCCGCCGCGCATCACGTACTGCCCGCACATGAACTTGCCGTTGTACTCGCCCGCCGCGCCCTCGAACGGCTCGAAGCCGGGATAGGCGGAATAGGCGCTGCGGGTCCATTCCCACACCCCGCCGGACAGCGCGCGCAGCCCCTGCCCCGCTTCCACCGGGCGGGGATGGGCGGACTGGCCCGGCGTCATGTAATCGCCGTTCACGGGATCGAAGCCTTCGGCCGCGGCCTCCCACTGCGCCTCGGTCGGCAGGTTGGCGCCCGCCCATTCGGCATAGGCTTCGGCCTCGAAATAGGTCAGGTGGCAGACCGGCGCGTCCGGGTCCTGCGTCTCCAGCCCGTGCAGGGTAAAGACGCCGTCTTCCCGCCAGTACATGGGCGCCTTTGCCCCGGTCTCGTTTACCCAGGCCCAGCCATCGGCCAGCCAGAGGGTCGCGGTGTCGTAGCCGCCATCGGCGATGAATTCGGCGAAGTCGGCGTTGGTGACCGGACGGTCGGCCATTTCGAACGGCTCCAGCCATTCCTTGTGGCGGGGTTGTTCATTGTCGAAGGAAAACCCGCTGGCGCCGGCGCCGGATTCGATCAGGCCGCCCTCATGTCCGATCCATCCCATCGGCCCCGCCTCGCCCGCCGCGGCGAGCTTCTTCGGATAGGCCGCCGGGGCCAGCGGATTGCGGGAGAGGACGTGCTTTATATCCATCAGCATCAATTCCTGATGCTGCTGTTCATGCGCCATGCCCAGCTCGATAATCCCGGCCACCTTGGCGAAATCGGCGCTGGACGCGCGCGACAGGTAACGGTCCAGCGCGTCGTCGACATGGCGGCGATAGTCGCGCACCCGGTCCAGCGCCGGACGGCTGATCATGCCGCGCTTGTCGCGCGCCAGACGCTCGCCGACCTGCTCGTAATAGGAATTGAAC
>NZ_JACESD010000013.1:0-59460 GCF_013911995.1 Euryhalocaulis sp. | reverse complement strand
CGGACGCCCTCCATTTTCACTTTCGGGCTGTCTTCCGGCATCACGATGGTCGCCGGCGCGCCAAACGCCTTCGCCGCCGCCGCAACGCCCTGCGCATGATTGCCGGAGGAAAACGCCACCACCCCGCGCATGCGCTCTTCGGTGCCCAGCCGCGCAATACGGTTGGTCGCGCCGCGAATCTTGAAAGATCCCGTGCGCTGCACGTTCTCGCATTTCACGAAGACTGTCGCGCCCGCGGCTTCGTCCAGCGCCTCGAAACGCAGGAAGGGCGTCACGCGGGCCAGCGGGCGCACGCGCTCCTCGGCGGCGCAAACATCGTCAAAGCCGGGCGGCGTGGCATCCATGGGGAATTTAAAGAGACCGCGGATCGTATTCGTCAAACTCATTTCAAAATCACCTTCTGGACGGCGGGACAGGTAAAAACTGCGAATTACCTATAATTCAAGCCGGATTGCGCTTCACGAGCGCTTGTCAGGCCGCGCCACGCCCGCTTAACTCGGCTTAACTAAAGGAAAAGCCTGTTTGGGAGGAGCCGCCATGATGCGCGGATTAATGATGGACGCCCCGCTGATGATCAGCGGAATTCTGAGACACGCCGCGCTTAATCACGGGGGCCGGGAAATTGTCACCCGCTTGCCGGAGTCGGGTGAAATCCACCGTTATGGCTATCGCGACGCCTGGAAACGCTCTCAGCAGGCGGCCCACGCCCTGACAAAGCTCGGCGTGGCGCCGGGCGAGCGCGTGGGCACGATCGCGTGGAACACGCACCGGCATTTCGAACTCTATTATGCGGTGTCCGGCATCGAGAGCGTGATCCACACGATCAATCCGCGCCTGAAGCCCGAGCAGATCGCCTGGATCATCAATCACGCCGAAGACAAGATCGTCTTCTTCGACACCACATTCGCCCCGATCGTTGACGGGATCGCGCAGCACTGCCCCGGTGTCGAAAAATGGGTGCTGATGGCGGGCGCCGAACACAAGCCCGAAATGAAGACCGAAATCCTCACCTATGAGGAGCTGATCGCCGACGAGCCGGAAGAGTTCGACTGGCCGGTCTTCGACGAACACGCTGCCGCATGCCTCTGCTACACGTCCGGCACCACGGGCGATCCCAAGGGCGTCCTCTATTCCCATCGCTCCACCGTCCTGCACGCGATGAGCTCCATCGCGCCGGACGTGATCGGCGGCGGTTCCGAAGCCTCGATCCTGGCCGTGGTTCCGATGTTCCACGTCTCCGCCTGGGGCCTGCCCTATGGCGCGCCGATGGCCGGCGCGAAACTGGTCATGCCGGGCGCGCAGCTCGACGGCGCCAGCCTGTATGAGCTGATCGACGGCGAGGACGTGACCTACATGGTGGGCGTGCCCACCGTCTGGCTCGGCGTGCTGGACTATCTGCGCAAGAACGAAAAACGCCTCGACAAGGTCGAAAAAATCCTGTCCGGCGGCTCCGCCCTGCCCGAGGCGCTACTGCGCGCCTATGAGGAAGGCTATGGCGTCACCATGCAGCAGGGCTGGGGCATGACGGAAATGTCGCCCATCGGCACGATCGGCACGCTGAAGCCCAACCATGACGGGCTGCCGCAGGACGAGAAGGTCAAGATCAAGCTGAAACAAGGGCTGGGCGTTTATGGCGTGGAGCTGCGCGTGGTTTCCGAAGACGGCAAGATTCTGCCGCGCGACGGCAAATCGTCCGGCCATCTTCAGGTGCGCGGGCCGTGGATCGCCAGCCAGTATTTCAAACGCGACAGCGACGATCAGTTCACCGATGACGGCTGGTTCGACACCGGCGATATCGCGCACCTGGACGATGATGGTTACATGACCATTACCGACCGCGCCAAGGACGTGATCAAGACCGGCGGCGAATGGATTTCCTCCATTGATCTGGAAAACGCCGCGATGGGCCATCCCGACGTGGCGCAGGCCGCAGCCATCGGCCTGCCCCATCCAAAGTGGCAGGAGCGCCCGCTACTGGTCGTTGTGCCGAAAGAGGGGTGTTCTCCCACGGAGCAGCAGATTCAGGATTACATCGCGGAAAAATGCGCCAAGTGGTGGGTGCCGGACGCGGTCGAATTCGTCGAGGAACTGCCGCTCGGCGCCACAGGCAAAGTTCTGAAGACCGATCTGCGCGAACGCTTCAAGGACTACAAGCTCGGCGAGGACAAGCCGAAGAAAGCCAGGCCGGAAGCCTCGGCCGCGCCGGAAACCGATAATGGCGGTGAAAAGCGGAAAAAATTCCTGGGAATTTTCTAGGGGTTTGAGCGCAGACGCTGAAGGTGATTAGTCTGGAAGGACGGTCACCTTCAGGCGCATTTTTGGGTGGATGTCACAGCGGACGACATATTCGCCCGGTTGATCGAAAACGATATCGGTTCGCGATCCGATCGGCTGTGACCCGGAATCGAAGCTCAACGCGTCAGATTCCACATAGGCATGATGCAGGAACTGATCGTCATTGACGATGGTCAGCGTCCCCCCTTCGGTGAGCGTCGTTTCCTCGGGGTCGAAAGCCCGTCCCCGCTGGGACACCGTCACCGTAGCCTCGCCCTGCCCGGCCGATTCACCTGGCAACACCGTGGCGGGCTGCGCTGCAGTCAAAACGGGAAAAGCGGCCACAGCCGCGACACATGAAATCAGGCGCATCTTCACTCTCACGCTACCGCAGCATCGGGATTTAGGGCTTTTGCCGGCGGCAACCAGATCGTCACGCATGTCCCCGCGCCCGGCTCCGACTCCACGCTCAGCTTTCCGCCCGACCTTTCGATCAGCTGGTTGGCCACCGCCAGCCCCAGGCCGCAGCCCTCATAATGGCGCGTAACGCCTGATTCCAGCTGCCGGAAAGGCTCCAGCGCCATCGGAATCTTGTCGGCGCTCATACCGATGCCCGTATCGCGTATGCGTATTTCCACGCCGCGGGGCAGAGCGGATATTTCGGCTGACACCGCCCCGCCCTCATCGGTGAACTTCACGGCATTGGATATGATCTCCCCGACCGCGCGCTTGACCGCGTTCGGATCGGCGTGCGCGCAGGCCCCTTCTCCGCCGGAGACGGAAAGCCGGATGGACTTGGCGGCAATCTGCGTCTCATGCAGGGCGGCGGCCTCTTCAACAAGCTCGCTGACAGGCAAGGTCTCGGGCCAGAGTTC
Organism: Euryhalocaulis sp.; assembly: GCF_013911995.1. NCBI lineage: Bacteria > Pseudomonadati > Pseudomonadota > Alphaproteobacteria > Maricaulales > Maricaulaceae > Euryhalocaulis > Euryhalocaulis sp. The sequence continues at coordinate 56,311 of NZ_JACESD010000013.1, read as the reverse complement.
TGATTCCTGCGCGCCGGACACCTCCAGAATGTTCTCGATAATCGTCAGCAGGTTCATACCGCTTTCGTGGATCAGGGTCGCATAGCTCTTTTGCTGCTCCGCGTTGGCCGCGCCATGGCCTTTCAGAATACCGGCAAACCCGATCACGGCGTTCAGCGGGGTGCGCAATTCGTGCGTCATCGCCGTCATGAAGTCGGTTTTCGCCCGGCTGGCCATTTCGGCCCGGTCCCTGGCGTCCAGATAGTCAGACTCGCGCTGCTTGGCGTCGCTGATATCGGCCCAGGTGATCAACGCCCCGCCTTCGCTGGTGGAGCTCCGGTCCGTTCTCAACCAGCGCCCGTCCGGCAAACGCATTTCTCCAGCGTGGGCCTCTTCGGAAAACAGCGTGTCGCGCGAGACGGAAACCGGCGATCCGTCCTGCCGGAAAAGTTCAGGATAGAAGGCTCCGTGAATATTTTCCTCGCGAAGGTCGGGGAAAAAGTCCTTCACCTTCACATTGGCATGAATAATCCGCTGGTCCGCGTCGACCAGAACGATCGCCTCGTGCGCGTTCTGAAGCGCGTCGATCAGGCGGATCTGCGCGGTCGTCCGCAGGGCTTTTTCCCGGGCCATCATCTCCCGGATATTGTCCTGCATGACCGACATGGATCGCAGCAGCGCCCCGGTCTCATCCTGCCCTCCGGCCGGGATTTCCGCCTCGAAATCACCATCGGCGATCCGGTTCGCCGCGCCTGAGGCTGCATCCAGGGGCCGCACGATAGAGCGCGTCAGCAATGCAATGATCAGGATCGACACGGCAATCGCGGCCAGCGCCGCCGCCGTGTTCAGCCGCTGGCTTCGATCCACCGCCGCCACCGCGCTCTCCCGCGACAGATAGGCGGCATTGGCCTGTAGTTCGACGATGATATCGAGCGTTTCGACAATCTGATCCGCCTGCGCCTGAAGGGTCCGCTCCGGCAAGGCCTCGCCGCTGGACGCCATGACCGCCGCGCCCCATTCCTGCGCCTGCAGACGCACCTCATGGGTCATCTCCCGCGAGCGTGCAGTCAGCGCGCGCTCCTCGACAATCTCCAGATCACTCAGGAAATCGTCCATGCGCTCTTCAAATTCGGAAAAATCGGCGCCGTCCGCGCCCTCATACACGCCCTGCCGCAACAGCGCGGCGTCCGCGCGGGAAAAGGACAGGCTCGCGGCCCGGGCAAAATTGATCGCCATCATGGGGCGGTCATAGGTTTCCTCGACCACCGCCCCGGCCCGGGTAATCGACATCACGGCGTAAGCGCCCACCGCGGCCACCAGCAGGCACATCGCCAGACAGCCCAGAACCAGCCGGCTGCGAATCGTCGTCAGCAGGCGCGTCTGTTTCAGGGGCTGCGGCATATCCTGTGACACGGCGGTCCTGAAAGTCCTTCTACTCGGTCACCACGTCCCGGTGCATCGGCGCCAGAATCGCCAGCAGGCGGTTCTGGGTGCGGAACCCCACGCCCTCTTCGTCCATCGCGTCCTGAAGGTTCTCGACCAGCGCGTTGAAATCCGCCGTATCCAGCGCCAGCCCCTTGTGCGAGGCCTCCATCGTCTGCCCGGAATATTCGCAAGGTCCGCCCGTCAGATCGCAAATCTGTTCGGTCAGCAGGCGCTTGACCCGGTCGACATTCGAATTTTCGAATGTATGGCCGATGCGCGGATCAGCGACCGAACGGTCAATCGCGCCATGCGCAATGCGCGCCACCGCGTCCGCCCCGCCAAGGTCTTCATACAGAGTCGCATCCGCCGCCTGCGCCGCGCCGGCGGCCAACATCAACGCGGCGAACGCCGTCATCACCGGTCTCATCATCCTAGAACCCCACTTGCAGAGAAAAATACACGCCGGCCTGACCGCCCTGATTGGCCACTTCGCCCAGATCGACGCCGGCCAGCGTCAGAGACACGCCCTTGTTCGGGAAGAAGACAAGATAGGCCGCCGCGGCGTCCTCCTCGTCCGCGAAAGCCAGGTTGTCCGGCTTGGTTCGGTAGTCCGCGCCCACGGCCCAGCGCCGGGACAGCAGCATCACGGCCGATCCCTCGAACTGCGCGGAATAATCCTCGTCAAAGCCCAGCAGGCCGAACTGGTTGGCCTGGGTCGCGCGCACGGTCCCGCTCAGCAGCAGGCTGTGCCGCAGATAGAGCTTCGTGGCGGACAGGTAATAATCCACCCCGGAATCGTCGTCCGCGCCAACGGCCGCCAGAACGGCTTCCTGTTCGGCATCCTTGTACTGGATGCCGGCGGACACCTGCGGATACCAGCGGTCCTGGTCATAGACCGCGTCCCCGAACAGCCGCACCTTGGCCCCGAAAACATCCTGACCGAATTCAAACCCCTCGCCCAGTCCCAGCACGGCGCCGGTCTCGCCCGTATCGAAATACTGGCGCGCATAGCTGAGCTCCACGCGGTCGAACAGGCCCGCGGCAAAGCCCACCGTCTCGAACGTGAAATCCGGCAGGTCCAGATAGCTGTAATGCGCATTGGCCCCGACGCCGTTACGCGAGCCATAGCCCGTGATAACCGACCATGTGGAAAGCCCGGCCCCACCCGCGCCCTCGACCTGGCTCACGCCGCCCGTGGCCAGCAGCTTGCCGCTGTCAAAGACCGTATCGGCCGCGGCGGGCGATGCGGCCGCGCAAACAGCCGTCATCACGCTGACAAGGTAATTTTTCATGTTCCTGGCCCTTATTTCCGGGCCAGAACACCAGATTTGGCTTAAAATCTCATTACTTGTCTATTCGGACCCGGCATAGAGCTTCTTCACGGTCAGCTTGTCGATTTTCGCCGTTCCGCCGCGCGGCAGGGGTTCGTCGCGGAACCAGAATCGTTCCGGAATCTTGAAGCCGGCCAACCGCTCTGCGGCAAAGGCTCTCAAGGCGTCCTCATCCGCCGCTTCGCCTTCATGGAGATAGACAACCGCGCCTACAGCCTCGCCCAGCCGCTCGTCCGGCAACCCGATTACCGCGATCTCCGCCACGCCGGGATGTTCGTAGAACGCCTCCTCCACCTCCAGCGCGGCAATGTTCTCGCCACCGCGCAGGATCATGTCCTTCACGCGCCCCTGCACGTACAGGAAGCCGTCCTCGTCGAGCCGGCCCAGATCGCCGCTTCTCAGATAGCCTTCCTCATCGAACACCGCCTTCGTGTCCTCCGGGCGGTTCCAGTATTCGATCATATTGGCGGGCGAGCGGATACAGATCTCCCCGATCTCGCCCACCGGAAGCGCCTTACCGTCTTCCCCCGCGATCTTCACCTCCGTAACCGGCGGCACAACCTTGCCGGCCGCGTCGGGACGCGCCTCGTAATCGGCCCGGTTGATGATCGCGCCGATCGCGTTGGTCTCGGTCAGGCCATACCCCGACGCCGCGGCGGCGTTCGGCGTCAGCTTGCGCTGCCGGGCCACATGCTCGGGCGGCCGTTTCGCGCCGCCAGAACTGATATCGATCAGGCTGGCCATGTTCCGGTCGGTTTCCGAACAGGCCTGCGCCAGCTCCGCGGTCATCGTCGGCACGCCGACAAAATGCGTGATCTCTTCCGCCTCGATCAGACGCAGGGTTTCCTCCACGTCCCATTTGCGGATCATCACAATCTTCCGCCCCACAAACAGCGACATCAGGTACAGGCTGTGCGTCGCCGTGACATGGAACAGCGGCAACGCCAGCAGCACGCCCATCTGCTTGCCCTCGGGCACGGCCGGATAGCGCGGGTCGGGCACGGCCAGCCCGCCAGCCAGGATCAGCAGCCAGCTTTTCAGCGTCGTCATGACCCCGCGATGGGAAGACAGAACCCCCTTCGGATATCCCGTGGAGCCGGATGTATACATCAGCGTCGCCGGGTCATCCCGGCCCACCCCGGTCTGCGGCGGCGTGGTTTCCGCCTCGCCCTCGATCAAACCGTCCAGCGTCGCCTCGCCGGCCTCGTGATCGCCCCGGACAGAAATGATTTTCACGCCCAGATCGCTCGCAAACGGCGTGATCCGGTCCAGCCGCCGCTTGTCCCCGATCACCAGCTTCGCGCCGGAATCCTCGAACGCGTATTGCAGCTCTCGCGTCGTCCACCAGGCATTCAGCGGCGTGGCGACGGCGCCCGCCAGAATGATCGCCTGGTAGGCCAGGATGAATTCGGGATAGTTGCGCATGGCGATAGCCACGCGGTCACCCGGCTTCACGCCCATCTTCGCGACCAGCGCATTGGCCAGACGGCAGGACAGCGCATAGGTCTCGGCAAAGGAGAGCCGCTGCTCCTCATAGACCAGAAACGGCGCGTCGCCATGCATGGCGCCGAACGCAAACACCTCGCCCAGATTGGCCGACAGCTCCGCAAAGGCGCGGTGTTTCACGCCGCGTATCTCTTCCTGCGTCACCGCCCAGGCGGGATCGTTCTCCACCATGTGGCGGATCGCCTGTTCGACGGTTTCGAATTGCGGCGCGTTGGCCATTTCAGCTCCTCCCAAAGCCTGTTTTTGCAATGACTATAGAGGCTGCGCGCCATGAATCGAGAGCCTGAATTGCGTCATTTCGCGCCCGGGCCGCGCATTAAACTTGTGTCATCTGGCCCCGTCCTGCTTGCCGCCTTCACACAACCGGCGGTAAATTTCAGGTCATATGAAACACCAATGGTCGATTACACGGATCTGTCGGGGCGGAACGCTTTGTCTGGCCGTGTTTCTGGCCGGCGCGGGACTTTCGCTGGCCCAGCGAACCGGCGAACTCCCCCTCACCCCCACAACGGACGGTCTCTATCTGGCCAATGCCCGCGTCGCCGGGCAGGAGGGCGCTTTCGTGCTGGACACCGGCGCGGAAGTAACGGCCCTGGAGCCGGCCTTTGCCGCGCGCGCCCGGCTTGAGACCTCAACCAGTTCCCGTCGCATCATCGGCCTTACTCAGGTGGAAGACGCCGGCGTCGCCTCGGTTGATATCGATGCCGGGCCGATCCGCCGGACAGCCAGCGACGCCGCCATTCTCAGGGAGGCCCTGCCTTACCCGGCCGAAGCCGACGGCTTGCTGGGCCTCAGCGCCCTGCTGCCGGACGATGCGGCCATTGTGGAGATCGATTTCCGCGACCACGCCTTCCGTTTCCATACGGCGGAAACTGCGCCCGAGCCCAATTTTGAATCGGCCTGGCTGGACCTGCAGCCCTCGCCCAACAATCTCTCCGTCTGGCTTGCGCCGGTGGAGCTGGACCGGGTCGGCGGCGCGGCCCTGATCGATACCGGCGTCCCTTTCCTCGTGATGAACGAGGCCTATGAGAGAGTCCTGAAGGCCAAGGGGCGGCTTGAACCGATCGAGATTACCGGCTTCGACGAGAATGCCGACCGGCCGGAAGTCGTGCGGATCGAGCGCCTGAAACTCGGCTCGGTCGTATGGAAAAACGTCCCCGTCTATGTGCTGGAATCGCCCGCCTTCGCCGCGCTCGGGCGAAAGGACGAGCCAACGCTGATCCTTGGCGCTTCGGCGTTCAAGGACATGAAAATGGTCATAGACATCAAGGAGGGCCGCTTTGTCGCGGCGCCGCCGGAATATTTCGATGAGGATCGCCGCGCCTGCACCGGCAGCCGGATTTCCTGCGCCGGCAATGTCACCCGCATGACGCGCAGCTAGCGCGCCCTATTCCCAGTCGATAATCACCTTGCCGCTCTGGCCGGACACCATGGCGTCGAACGCCGTCTGGTAATCGTCGACCTTATAGCGGTGAGTGATGATCTTCGAGACGTCGAGGCCCGATTCCAGCATCGCCAGCATCTTGTACCAGGTCTCGAACATGCGGCGGCCATAGACGCCCTTGATGGTCAGCGCCTTCAGGATGATCTTGGAATAATCGGTGGTCAGCGGTTTGGCCGGCAAGCCCAGGAACGCGATCTTTCCGCCCATGATCATGTTGTCCAGCATCTGGTCGAAGGCCGGCCCGGCGCCGGACATTTCCATGCCGATATCGAAGCCTTCGGTCATGCCGAGATCGGACACGGTTTGCTTCAACGCGCCTTGTTCGCCGGCGTTCACGGTCACCACGCTCGGAACCACGGTCTTGGCCAGCTCCAGCCGGTAATCGTTCAGGTCGGTGATCACGATATGCCGCGCGCCAACGTGCCGCGCCACGGCCGCCGCCATGATGCCGATGGGGCCGGCCCCGGTGATCAGAACGTCCTCACCCACCAGGTCGAAGGACAGCGCGGTGTGAACCGCATTGCCCAGCGGGTCCAGGATCGCCGCAATTTCGGTCGGAACCGCATCGGGCAGCGGCACCACATTGAACGCGGGCAATTTCATGTATTCGGCGAAAGCGCCGGGCATGTTCACGCCGACGCCCTTGGTTTCAGGGTCGAGGTGAAAGCGCCCGGCCCGCGCCGCGCGGCTGCGATTGCCGACGATATGCCCCTCGCCTGAAACGCGCTGCCCCGGCTTCACGCGGGTTACGTCCTCGCCGACCGCTTCGATCACGCCGCCATATTCATGGCCGACGATCATCGGGGTGGGGATCGTGTTCGCCGCCCAGTCGTCCCAGTTATAGATATGAACGTCCGTGCCGCAGATCGCGGTTTTCTGGATACGGATCAGAACGTCATCCGGCCCGATTTCCGGCTTCGGCTCGTCATCATGCAGCCAGATGCCGGTTTCCGGCTTTTCCTTGACCAGGGCTTTCATAATCGACCTCGTGACCCTTCCGACTTGAAGGGATTAGAATTGGTGCGTCAGGCGTACGAACTCAGCGTCTGGGCGCTTGGTTCCGCTCCAGAATGGGCGTGACCCCGGACATATCCATTCCGCAGAGCCTGTCCAGATGGACCGGCTTCAATTCCATGTTCGCGAACAGTTCGGCCTGATCATTGTAGTGCGGCGAGTCGGGCCGGGATATGGCGGCCCCAAACGGTTGCGCTGTTTGCGAAGCGACATTCCCCGCCTCGTCCCATTCCACGAACATCACGAAGGAATCGCCAACATCGGCGATCAGCTTCCCGTCTTCGCGATCCGACCAGCCGATAGCGCGCAGGGCGTCAGGCCCGCCCGTAAGCGGATATTCCGCATCGCCGCGCTTCAGCCGCAGCACGTCGCCCAGCGGCGGATCCAGCCGCCCGTGATGCTTTTCCAGAAACTCAGCGGAGTCCCGCAGCAGTGTTTTGTAATCCGGCGGCTCCTCGCCGAAATAAGTCGAGACCATGAGCGGCCCCATGATCAGCACGGCCAGAGCGTCCGACATGCCCTCGCCGTCCAGCGACCAGTCCCAGTTCTTCAAGGTCTCCGTTGCCGCCTTCAGGTCCGCCGCGTTCTCGCCCGCAGCGATGACTTTCTGGAACTCCAGCCCTTCCGGCGAATCCGGCTCATAGCCGCGGTCATACTTGATCGTCTCAAGCTCCGCCCGCGTGATGCTGTCATCGGCGTCCAGCAGCTTCACAGCCCGCATAATCCGGTTGGTCATGCGCTTTTCGATGCCCAGCCGCTCGGGATAATCCGCGCGGTCCAGGTTGTCCGCCTCGCTGGTGGCGACGAACGGCGTATTGTTGGAATTGACCACATAGCCCGACGCCGGATTGGCCAGCAGCGGAATTTGCGCAAAATCCACCGGCCCGTCCCAGAGCGCCGCCGCCTCCTCGCCGGGAAGAACGTCCCGCCAGTCATAGCCCTCCGCCCGGTCCGGGAACTGGGCGTTGTAGAGCATGGCGATATTTCCATCCCGGTCGGCATAGATGAAATTGGTCGCCGGGATGGCCTGCATCCGCATCACGTCCAGCCATTCGGCCCAGTCGCCCGCCTTGGTCAGCTCGTAATATTGCTGAACATGACGCGTTTCGTCCTGCGTGGCGTAGCGCACCGCATAGGCGCCATGATCGTTCTCGATCACCGGACCGTGGATCGACCGCTTGATCGTCTTTGGTATGGGTACCGCCACCGGCCCGAACTTCACGCGCAGCCAGACCCGCTCACGTTCCAGATCCCGCCATTCACCGTCATAGCGATAGCGCTTGCCGGACCGGTCCAGCTCCAGCTCATAGATATCGACCAGGTCCGGCCGGTTGACCGTATTGGTCCAGCCCAGATTGCGGTTATGCCCCAGCAGGATCACCGGCGATCCCGGGAACAGCGCCCCGGCGAAACACATCCCCTGGCCGCTCGCCATCCTAGCCTCATACCACGCCACCGGACCTTCCCAGGGCTGGTGGGAATTGGCGATCAGGCGCGTCGCGCCATCGGCGGAACGGGACGGCGCAATGGCGAACCCGTTGGATCCGCCCGCCTCCAGCGGCTCGAACCGCGCCGGCTTTTCGCCGTCGAAGATCGGCCCCACCGCCCGGTCCAGCCCGAAGAAGAAGGGCGAGCGCAGGATGAAGCCGGCGACAATATCCTCCCCCGTCGCCGGAAACAGGCCGCGCCGGATCACCTCGTCCGGGTGCGCTTCGGCATAGGCATTCAGCCCGGCCGCGTAGCCGTCGACCAGAGCCCGCGTCTCATCTGAAATCTCGCTGGCATACCCGCGCGCCGCCTTCTCGCGGACATTGAGGAAATGCGCCATGAAGTCGATCTGCGCGCCTTCACGCCCGTGAACCGTCCCCATCTCGGCGCGCGTCATCAGCAGGACGTCCTGTAGGGTCGAAAAATCGTCCTCGGCCTCGGCATAGGCCAGCGCGAAAGCCGCGTCCGCGTCCGTCTCCCCATAGACGAACGGCACGCCCCATTCGTCCCGCACAATGCGGGAGGTTTCGCCATAGGTTTGCGCGGCCGCTCCGCCGCTGAGCATCAGCCCTGCCGCGAAAGCCCAAAGAACCAGCTTCATCATCCCTCCCCCGAAGACAGCTTTTGTCAGATGACGCCCAGCTCCTTGCCCACCTTGGTGAAGGCGGCCACGGCCTGGTCAATCTGTTCGGGCGTGTGCGCGGCCGACATCTGGGTGCGGATGCGCGCCTGCCCCTTCGGCACGACCGGATAGAAGAAGCCGATCACATAGACGTGCTCATCCATCAGCTTGTCGGCCATTTTCTGGCTCAGCGCCGCATCGCCCAGCATTACCGGAATAATCGGGTGCTCGCCCGGAAGCAGGTCGAACCCGGCCTCGGTCATGCCGGCGCGGAAGCGTTTGGCGTTGTCGAACAGGCGCGCGCGCAGGTCGTCGCCCTCTTCCACGATATCCAGCGCCGTCAGGCTCGCCCCCACGATCCCCGGCGCCAGCGAGTTGGAGAACAGATACGGCCGCGAGCGCTGGCGCAGCATGTCCACCACCTGCTGGCTTGCGCAGGTGAAGCCCCCCATCGCACCGCCCAGCGCCTTGCCCAGCGTCCCGGTCACGATATCGGCCTTCACGCCACAATGAGAAGGCGTCCCCCGCCCCTTCTCGCCCATGAAGCCGTGGCTGTGACAGTCATCGACCATCACCAGCGCGCCGAAATCGTCGGCCAGCGCGCGGATCTGGTCCAGCTTGGCGATATAGCCGTCCATGGAGAACACGCCGTCGGTGGCGATGATGATGTCCCGCGCTCCGGCCTCGCGCGCCTCGTTCAGCTTGGCGCGCAGATCGTCCATGTCGGAATTGGCGTAGCGGAACCGCTTGGCCTTGCACAGCCGCACCCCGTCAATGATCGAGGCATGGTTCAGCGAGTCCGAGATAATCGCATCTTCCGGCCCCAGCAGCGGCTCGAACAGTCCGCCATTGGCGTCGAACGCGGCGGCGTAGAGGATGGCGTCGTCAAAACCCAGCCACTGCGCCAGCCGCTTTTCCAGCTCCCGGTGCAAATCCTGCGTGCCGCAGATGAAGCGGACGCTGGCCATGCCGTAGCCGTGATCGTCGATGGCCCGTTTTGCCGCGTCGATCAGGCGCTCATCGTCGGCCAGCCCCAGATAGTTATTGGCGCAGAAATTCAGGACATTGCCGCGCCCCGCCACCTCGATGTCGGAATCCTGCGGCGTGGTGATGATCCGCTCGCGCTTGTACATCCCGCCGGCCTCGATCTCGCGAAGCTCTTCGTCCAGGCGGTCATAAAAGGACTCGCTCATGTGAGGGTCTCCTTCAGCTTTCCATCTCGGACAGCCGCTTTCCGGGCGCGATGTCCTCAAGCGACTGGATAATGTGGATCAGCGCCGGCTTGCCACAGCCCAGCGCCTTGTCGAACGCAGCCTCGAAATCCTTGGTCGTTCGCACGCGGAAACCCGCTGCGCCGAAGGATTCCGCCATCGCCTTGAAGTCCGGATTGGTCAGCTCTGTGCCGCTGACCCGGCCCGGATAAGTCTTCGCCTGGTGCATGCGAATTGTGCCGTAAGTCCCGTTATCAAATAAAAGAAATACAACATTGATGCCATAGCGTACCGCCGTGGCCAGCTCCGCCACCGCCATCATAAAGTCGCCGTCACCGGCCACGCCGATCACCGGACGGTCCGGATATTCCAGCTTCGCCGCAATCGCCGCCGGCACGCCATAGCCCATCGCGCCGGAGGTCGGCGCAAGTTGCGAAGGGAAGCAGCGATGCTGGTAGAAGCGGTGCAGCCAGGCGGCGAAATTCCCCGCCCCGTTGGTCAGCACAGCCTCATGCCCCAGCTTTTCGGACAGCATGGCGTAAATCTCTGACGGGTTCAGATCCCCCGTCACCGGCACCGGCGCGATCCATTTTTCATAGTCCGCCCGCGCCGCCTTGCGCCATTCGCTCTGGTCCGACGCCTGCGGCGCAAACTTGCCCAGCGCAGCAATGAAAGCGGACGGGCGCGCCGTAATCGCCAGTTTCGGACGATACACCCGGCCCAGCTCCTCGCCGCCCGGATGCACGTGGATCAGCTTGTCCGCCGCCCCGCCGGGCGTTTCGAACAAGTCATAGGACTGGGTGGTCATCTCCCCCAGCCGCGCCCCGATGACCAGAAGCAAATCGCATTCCCGCATCCGCGCGATCAGCTCGGGATTACAGCCGATCCCGGCCTCGCCGACATAGTGGCTGTGCGTGTTGTCCATGATCTGCTTGGCCCGGAAGGCGGAAATCACCGGAACGTCGAACGCCTCGGCCAGCCCGTGCAGCGCCTTCGCCGACTCATGGCTCCAGCCCGGTCCGCCGACCATGACCAGCGGTTTTTCCGCCGCGCTCAACGCCTCCGCCACCTCGCGCGCCGTCTCGTCGGAAACCCCGGACCGCGCCTCAACCAGCGCCGCCGCCGGTTCGGCATCGACTTCATCGCGCAGCATGTCCTCGGGGAACGCCACCACGACCGGGCCGGGCCGCCCGTTCGTCGCCGCCGCATAGGCCCGCATCATCTGCTCGGGCACCCGCGCCGCGTCGCGGATCTCGAATCCCAGCTTGGCGATACCGTCGAACGCCTTGTTGTAGTCCAGCTCCTGGAACGCCTCGCGCCCCTCGTCCTCGCGCCGGACCTGCCCGACCAGCAACAGCATCGGCGTCGAATCCTGTTGCGCCGTATGCACGCCCACCGCGGCCTGCGTCGCGCCGGGGCCGCGCGTGACGAAACACACGCCGGGCCGCCCGGTCAGCTTGCCGTGCGCTTCGGCCATGTTCGCCGCGCTGGCCTCGTGCCGGCAAACGATCAGCTCGATCGCATCCTTCCGGTCGGCCAGCGCGTCGAGCGCCGCCAGGTAGGATTCGCCGGGAACACAGAAAATTCGATTACATCCCTGCGCGATGAGCGCATCGATGAGGTGGCGGGCGCCTGTCTGTTTCATGCCAGCGGACTTAACACGCCCCGCGCCCCGCGCAAGCGGCCCGTTCGATTTCGCGTTGACCCCCTCGCAGGGGCGGGCCAGCTTGGCGCCATGCTGCACGTCTCCGTCCTCATAGATTTCGCCGCCCTCCTGTTTCTCGCCACCGCCCTTTTCGGCTGGCTGAACGTGAAGATTTTCAAGCTGCCGCACACGATCGGTCTGGTCGTGGTGTCGCTGCTGGCCTCCATACTGATCATCGCGGTCAGCCATGTCGCGCCCGGCCTCGGCCTCACGGAGACCGCCCGCGCCTTCCTGGAAAACCTCGAACTTTCAGAGGTGATTCTCGAAGGCATGCTGGTTTTCCTGCTGTTTGCCGGCGCGCTGACGGTGAACCTGCCGGACCTGATGAGCCGCAAATGGTCGGTTCTTATCCTCGCCACGGTCGGCGTGGTCATCTCCACCGCTCTCATCGGCTTTGGCATGTATGGCGTCTTCATGCTGGCGGGCGCGGCGATCCCGTTGAAATGGTGCCTGGTCTTCGGCGCGCTGATCTCGCCCACGGACCCCATCGCGGTCCTCGCCATCCTCAAGCGCCTCGGCCTCCCGGAATCGCTCACCACCGAGATTACGGGCGAAAGCCTGTTCAATGACGGCGTCGCCATCGTCGTGTTCAGCCTCGCCGTGCTGGTCGCCACGGGCGGCGGCGGAGATCACGGCGCGGGCGATGTCACCGTGCAGAGCGCCGCGCTCTTCTTCCTTCAGGAGGCCGGCGGCGGCATCGTTCTGGGAATTCTGGCCGGTCTCGCTTCCTACGGACTGATGCGCCATGTCGATCATTACGAGACGGAGATCCTGATCACGCTGGCGCTGGTCACCGGCATCGCCTCGCTCGGCCATATCCTGCACGTCTCCGCGCCGCTGGCCGTGGTGCTGGCGGGCCTGTTCCTCGGCAATCAGGGCCGCATGTTCGCCATGAGCTCGAAGACCGAGGAACATCTCTTTCAGTTCTGGACGCTGGTGGACGAGGTGATGAACTCCATCCTCTTCGTCCTGATCGGGTTCGAGATCGTGGCCCTGACCTTTCAGGGCTCCTGGTTCATCGCCGCCCTGCTGGCCATTCCGCTGGCGCTGGCCGTGCGCTTCGTCTCGCTCGCCGCGCCGCTTTTCACCTTCAATTTGATGAAGGATCGCCCCAAAGGCGCCCTCCCCATCATGACATGGGGCGGCTTGCATGGCGGCATCTCGGTGGCGCTGGCGCTTTCCCTGCCGCCCTCGCCCTATAAGGAGCCGCTGCTGCTGGCCTGCTACGCCGTCGTCCTGTTCTCAATCATCGTACAGGGCCTGACGCTGGAACGCGTCGCAATGCGGTTTCACGGGGAATAATCAGGCTGGACACCTGCTTCGAGACGCGGGCTTCACCCGCTTCTCAGCATAAGGGATCAGATTGTTAGTTCTGAACCCCTCACCCTGAGGAGCCGCGAAGCGGCGTCTCAAAGGGGCGACGCAAAATAAAGCGCTACCCCAGCCCCCACCGCTCCATCGCAGCGTCCGCGCTTCCGCCCTCGTGGATTTCCCCCGGCGTCCGTGAAAACCGCGGCGCGGGCGCGGGCTGGGTCTGGCCATCCCGCTCCACCACGCTGCCCCGCGCTTTCATATGCGGATGCTCCGGAACCTCTTCCAGCGACAGCACCGGCGCAAAGCACGCATCGGAGCCTTCCAGCAATTGCGTCCATTCCGCCCGCGTCTTCGTGGCGAAAATCTCCGCCAGCCGCACCTTCACATCGTCCCACGCCGCCGGATCGTCTCGCTGGGCCAGAACCGGGTCGTCCGCCAGCCCCATGATCTCCAGCATCTTCGCGTAGAAATGCGGCTCCAGCCCGGCGACGGACACGAACTTCCCGTCCGCGCACTTGTAAACGTCATAAAAGGGCGCGCCGCCATCCAGCAGGGTTTGACCCCGCGCTGCGCCCCACAGCCCCTCCGCCTTCAGCCAGTGGAAAATCCCCATCAGGCTGGACGCCCCGTCCACGATGGCCGCGTCCACCACCTGTCCTTCGCCGGTAGTCCGCGCATGGGTCAGCGCCGCCAGCACGCCCATGATCAGGTACAGCGACCCGCCCCCGAAATCCCCGACCAGGTTCAGCGGCGGCACGGGCCGCTCCGGCGTCCCGATGGCGTCCAGCGCCCCGGTCAGCGCGATATAGTTGAGGTCATGCCCCGCGGCGTGCGCCAGCGGCCCGTCTTGCCCCCAGCCGGTCATGCGGCCATAGACCAGCGCCCGATTGGCCTCCAGCGCCGCCTCCGGCCCCAGCCCCAGACGCTCCATCACGCCCGGCCGGAACCCTTCGATCAGGATGTCCGCCTTCCCGCACAGCGACAGGCAGGTCTGCCGCGCCTCATCGCTTTTCAGGTCCAGCTTCAGGGTCGGCCGCCCGCGCAGATGCACTTCTTTCGCCGTCGGGTCCGGCGCGCCGGCGCGGTCCACGCGGATAATGTCCGCCCCCAGATCGGCCAGCAGCATGCAGGCAAACGGCGCCGGGCCGATCCCCGCAAACTCCACAATGCGCACGCCCTTCAACGGGCCTTCACGATTTTGCGAACTGTCGGCGGTGGTCATGCGCGGCGCGCCTTCCTATCTGCTTGGGTCACGTCAGGCGAACAAAGAAAGACGCGAAGAATCATGGCTGATCCTATCGAACTTTATTACTGGCCCACGCCCAATGGCTGGAAAGTCTCCATTTTTCTGGAGGAAACCGCCACGCCCTACACGCTCAAACCCGTCAATATCGGCAAGGGCGAGCAATTCGAGCCGGACTTCCTGAAGATCAGCCCCAATAACCGCATGCCCGCCATCATCGACCCCGACGGCCCGGACGGGAAACCGGTCAGCGTCTTCGAATCCGGCGCCATCCTCCAGTATCTCGGCCGCAAGACCGGCCAGTTCTATCCCACAGATGAGCGCGCCCGCGTCGAAGTCGAACAATGGCTGTTCTGGCAGATGGGCGGCCTCGGCCCCATGGCCGGACAGGCGCACCATTTCCGCAACTACGCGCCCGAAAAGATCGAATACGGCATCAACCGTTACACCGATGAGGTGCATCGCCTCTATGGCGTGCTCGATACGCGCCTGAAGGACCGCGACTACGTCGCCGGCGACTATTCCATCGCCGATATGGCGATCTGGCCCTGGGTCCTGCCCGAAGGCCAGGGACAGGACATCGAGGAATTCCCCAACCTCAAGGCTTGGCTGAAACGCGTCGGCGACCGTCCCGCCGTCCAGCGCGGCCGCGCCCTCGGCAAGGACCTCCGCAAACGCCTCGACGACGGCTCAAAGGAATCCGAAGACGCCAAGAAGGTTCTCTTCGGCCAGCGCGCGCGGAAATAGCGCCGGGTTTCCAGAGGAAGTTTGCGCTCTCTGGAGTTCGCCTTCGAGACGCCCTCCCGGGCTCCTCAGGCTAAGGCTTGGAATGTGAGGTTCTTGTTTTCCTTGCCCATTCTATCACCCTTCCCCTGAGGAGCCGCGCCAAAGGCGCGGCGTCTCGAAGGGCCGGAAAGCGGGGACAAACACGGAAATATCAGACCGGGTCCCCGCTTGAGCCATACTCCCTCCTGTTCGCCGCCGCGAGGGACCATGAGCTCGGGTCGCATGGGGCGGGGAACGGCGCCGGAGGTGTCGCGGGAGGAGACCTTGCCCGATGATCGCTCCGGCCTGTCGGAAGGGACTGCGAAGGAAAAACGGTCGCAAGGCCAACTTCAGGCAGGTTCAAACGTCAGCGGCGCGCAGCTTCGGTTCGCAAAGCAATCAATAAGTGAATACGGCCAGCGCTCCGAAACGCGCGCCGCTTCCCTCACTTGCTCACGCCTCCGAGGTCACAGGACCTGCGGAGCCTGAACTGTGTCCCAAAAGCCGCAAAAACGAATCAATCCATAGAATCCGCAAAAATATTTTTGGACCCTGTCAAGCTTAACTCTTTTTCAAGTGGACCGATTCAATTCTCCCTATGCGCCTGGAGAGAACAAAGGGCGTGAATTGTTGAAACGGTCGCACTGGCGATCCGAATGAACAGGGCCGGAGAAGCTCGCACGGAACGCCAATCGCAAAACAGCGATGGGATGAGTGAAATGGCTTACACCGACTTTGAAATGCGCGAAGCTTCGCGCTCGCTTTCCGGAAACCCCAGCGGGGAAGACCTCTATCAACTGGGTCTGATCTACTCCGCTGGCGAAGGCGAATGCTCCGACTATGTCGAGGCGCACAAATGGTTCAACCTGGCGGCCCTGATGGGCAATGACGCCGCGAAGACCTACCGCGCCGAACTGGCTCAGGAAATGTCCTCCAACGAAATCGCCGCAGCCCAGCGGGCCGCGCGTGAATGGCTCTCGACGCGCCCTGCGCGCACGATCGGCCGCGCCCACTAGGCGCGGCCCCATTCCTTCCCTTCTTTTCTGCAAGACCGCCTAGTTGTAGGCGCTGCCCGCCGCGTACGAGAAGCCGAGATTGAACGGCAGAAGGTCGCGGATATATTGCTGTACGAACAGGTTCGCATCCGCGATCCCGGACTTCGGCACATAAACGATATCAAAGCGTTGCAGCGGAATGCTGTCGCCGCCCTCGCCCCCTCTCAGGGACGCTTTCAGATCTACGGCGCGCAACATGGCGCCGCCATCCGGCGCGCGCCGGATTATGCCGACTTCGCTGCGGTTCGCCGTATCCTCGAAGCCGCCGGCGATCGCCACGGCCTCCAGCGCGCCGATCGGCCCCGGCAGATCATAAAGCCCCGGCTGCCCCACTTCACCCAGCACCAGCACGCGCTGCGAACCGAAGCTCGCCGGAATGGCCTGGACCTGCGGCCGAAGCAGCTGGCTCGACAAAGCTTGCGCCATCAGGGATTCGAATTCGCCCAGCGTCCGGTCGGTCGCCGGGATCGTCCCGGCCAGCGGAAAACGGACATTGCCGTCCGGCGCCACCGTCACGGTCTGGCTCAGCTCCGGCGCGCTCGGCACCCGGACTTCCACCTCGTCTCCGGGATAGAGCCGGTAGGCCGGCGCCTGCGACGACCATGACTGGAACGCCGCGGCGCGCGAAGGCCCCGCCCCGCGCACCATCGCCTCGCCGCCAACCGGGCGCGGCTGGACGCCTTGATAGGAATAACGGTCCGGACCGGACATGCATCCGGCAAGGATAAGGGGCGCGAAAAGCAGATAACGCGGGCTCATGCGCGCAAACTTAATCCGAAAGGATAAGGAAAATTTAAACACGGCAGCCTGATTGTCTGGCCTTGGATAAATATCCGCCGATC
The DNA here is from genome assembly GCF_013911995.1 of Euryhalocaulis sp. Taxonomy (NCBI): domain Bacteria; kingdom Pseudomonadati; phylum Pseudomonadota; class Alphaproteobacteria; order Maricaulales; family Maricaulaceae; genus Euryhalocaulis; species Euryhalocaulis sp. Next base: position 39,367 of record NZ_JACESD010000013.1, on the reverse strand, counting down.
CGGCTCTGAAAGGCCCGAATGTCCGCCTCGAACCAACCGCCCGCGAATGACGGCTACCGCGTGCTCGCCCTGATGCTGTGGCGGGAGCGCTGGCTGATGATCGCGACCTTCCTGATCGTGGCGCTGGCGGGGCTCATTCTGGTGATGCAGCTGGAAAAGTCCTACACGGCCAAGGCTTCGCTGCTGGTTCGGTATGACGACGCCTATGTCTATCAGCCGCTTCTGGGTGATGGCGGCCGGGGCGAGAGCTTCAATCTGGAACAGATCATCCAGTCCGAAATCGGCCTGTTGCGCGCCGACCAGTTGAAGACCCGCGTTCTCAACGAAATCGGCCTGCGCGAGATCTATCCGGAACTCGCCAATGAATATGCCGAAGCCTCCCCGTCGGAACGGCGGGAGATTTTCGGCGCGGCCATCCGCACGGTGCGCGCCAATCTGGGCGCCGGCGCCGCGCCCAACACCTCGATCATCGATGTCAGCTTCACCCATGACGACCCGCAGGTCGCCGCCGAATTCCTGAACACGCTGATCCAGGAATATCTGCAATATCGCCGCGACGTCCTTCTGGGCGAAATCGAGTCCGATGCGGATACGCCGCGCGATCTCTACGAATCCCGACTGGAGGAAGCGAACAACGAGCTTGAAGTTTTCCTCAGCGATTCCGGCCTTGGTGATTTCGAAGGCGCCCGGCAGGCCCTGCGCGACCGCGAAGCTCGCGTCGCCAATGACCTGCTTCAGGCCGAAGCCGATCTGGCGCAATGGCGCGCCCGTCTTTCCTCCATCAATGGCGACCTGACCGGCGTGCCGCAGGAGATCGAGCAATATGTCGAGAATGATGCGACCGGACGGCTTCTCGAACTGGAAATGGAGCGGCAGGACCTTCTGACCCGCTACAAGCCAGACGCCACGCCGGTTCGTGAAGTCGAACAGCAAATTGAAGGCTTCCGCCGCTTCCTCGCCTCCGGCGGGGGCGAAGGCGCCGGCATGCGCCGTGTCGGCCCGAACCCGATTCGTCAGGCGCTGGAAAGCGACAGCCTTGAAGCCGAGGCGCAGGTGCGCGCCCTCGCCCAGCGCGTCACCGCCCTGAACGGCCAGCTCCGCGATATCCGCGACGAACAGCTGCGCCTGCAAAATCTCGCCCCGGAATATGAGCGCCGGGCCCGCCGCGTGCGCGCCATCCAGACCACGCTGGACCAGGTGGCCGAGCGGCAGGAACAGACCCGCGCCCTGCGCGACCTGACCGCCGACGCCGCCGATAATGTCCGCATCGTCGAGACCGCCGAAGCGCCGACGCAGGGCCACAGCATCAAGAAGGTCGCCTTCGCCGGCGTGCTTTTGGTCGCCGGGTTCCTGGCGCTGGTCGCCGGTCTTCTGCACGCTTTCCTGACGCCCCCGCCGGGCGCCGCGCCGGCGCGGCGGAAACGCCGCGACAACCGTGGATCCCATCGCGAAGACGTCACCCACGTCCATCATTACGAGGCCCCGCCGAAAGAACGCCTGCCCGTTCTTGCGATGGTTCGCCGCAATCCCGCCTGAACGGACTGTTGCGATAGGATCGCGTTAACCACGCGGCCCTAGCCTGTGCGGCGTGGAGTTTTGCCCTTGATCGACCTGACCGAAGACCTCAGCCAGCTTGTGCACAGTCTGGAGCGCACGCGCCCCGATACCGGGCGCGGCTGGGTGATTCTGTTCACGGCCCCCAATCGCCATGCCGGACTGTCGCTGATCACGCGGGAATTTGCCCGGCTGGCCGCCCGCAAGTCACAGCGCGGCGTCTGGCTCTATGATCTCGATTTCCTTGCAAACAGCCAGTATCGCGCCTTCGCCGCGCCCGGCATGGTGCGCAAGTTCGGCCCGCCCGGCGCGCCGCTGGACGCCAGCCTGAACAAGGATGCGTTCTGGAAATTCGACAATGACACGGACGCCAAATCGGCGCTGACGCTGCACCGCGTCGGCCGCTCGCGCCTGTTCGTCTCCCGCTTCAACGCCAGAGCGGCCGCTCCGGGCACGCGAATCAAGGTGCGCGCCGCGCATGACTACTGGGAGGCCGTGCGCGACGTCGTGGACCTCGCCGTGATCGACGCCCCCTCGCCCGAACGCTCACGCGCCGGGTTTGCGCTCTACGGGGAGGCCGATGCTGTCGTTTTCGTGGTCGATGGAACGGAAAAAAGCGCCGAACAGGCTCACGTTCTGGCTGAAGAGGTCGAGGCCCGTGGCGGCTTGCCCGCCGGGCTGGTGGTGAACCAGCTGGCCAGACCACGTCGCGCGGCCTGAGGCGTCAGGCAGACCTTCGCGGCTTCGCCAAACGTCAGAACATTCAGCCCGACCGCCCGCGCCGCCCGCAGGCATGTCGAAAGCTGATCCGGCGTACAGGCCCAGTCGCCCTCCGAATGCTCCACGCCATGTGCGAACAGGACAACCCAGGCCGGGTTGCGCGCCGCGGCGGCGATCAGCCCTGTAGCGCGATCAATTTGCGCCTCGCCGCCATCGATACAGGCTGACTTCAGCAGTCCGCGATCACATGAACCGCGATTGAGATCGGCGCGGACGCCCCGGATCGCCGTGAATTTCTGCGCCAAGGCCCGTTTGGCCGCCGGCGACGCTTCGCCATAGGGAAAAGCGAAGCTTTCCAGATTCCTGTCCAGCCCCATCGCTTGCAGAGCGCGGGCATTCCGTTCGACATCGGCGATAACGTCCTCGACGCTCGCCTGCGCGCAATCGAGATGGGAAAACGTATGACAGCCGATTTCATGGCCCCGCCGCGACAGGCCGATCACGTCCCCGGCATCGAACATCAATCCGGTATGGTCCTGGCCGCCCGCGAACCCGCCGGACGCAAAATACGTCCCCCGCGCCCCGAATGCCTCCAGCGCCGGCGCGCCATTGGCGGCAGCCGACTTGGGAAAATCGTCAAAACAGATCGTCAGCACGCCGCGCGCCGGACGGCACAGCGCATGGCTGCGGCCCAGTGCATAGCGTCCGCGCCGGGCTATCTTGGCGCCGACGCCGCGCGCTGGCTGATAGACCCCTTCGCTCACGGCAGGGCATCCCCGTACCAGCTGGCGCGCCAGAGCTTCAGCGCCGCCACACGGACATCGACCGGCGCCGGGGCGCGCACTATGCGTGACAGGACCGGACGGCAGGCCCGCTGACCCGGCGTGCGGCGCAGCAGCTTTGCCCAGCGGTAAAGCGGCATACGCGCGGCGATATCCGGGTGAAGGCTGACAAAACGGGCATAGTTGGCGCCGGAATTCTGATAGCGGTCCAGCAGACCTTCCTCGGTCTCGAGTCCGGCATGAATGGCCGGGTTCTGGATGTGCAGGATGGTGAAATGGTGCGCCGCACGGGCCGCCCATTCCATGTCCTCCCATCCCCAGCCCGCGAAACCCGCATCAAAGGGCTGCGCCGCCAGAACCGATTTCCGGACCAGGAGATTGGACGTGTAGAGGTGCCGCGCGGGATCTTCGGCGCGGACAACCGCCGGGGCGCATTCCGCCGAACGCGAAAACGCCTGATGAAGCTTGTATTGCGGCGCGGAGGCGTCGTCAGGCGCCTCGAAGCCGCCAAACGCGATATCCGGATCGTGATCGACAATCGCGCTGGTCCAGCGCGACAGGAACTCGTCGTCCGGAAAGCGCATATCGGCGTCCAGGAACAGCACCTTGTCCGCCTTCGCGGCCCTGACCAGCGCGTTCCGCGCCTCGGCCCGGCCGCGATTGGCCTTTTCGGTCACCAGACGCGCCGGAAAGCCGCATTTGGCAATGGCGTTCTCAATCTTTTCGGTCAGCGTTTCGTCCGCCGTCCCGTCATCATAAAGGACAAGCTCCACGCCCAACTCGCAAAGCGGAATCGCGCGGGCCATGTCCGCAATCAGCGGCGTCGGGTCGTCCTTGTAGAAAGGGACCAGAACGGAAAGCCGGATTTCACTCATGCTGCAGCCTCCTTCACGCCAAAGCGCCCGGGCATGATTTCGCCCGCAAGCGCCCGGATTTCCCCTGCATCAATGGCCCAGATGGCGGCGGCATAGATCACTGCGCCGACCACCGCCTTGGCCAGAAGCGTTACAAATGCGGCCCCGAACGCCGGAACCAGCCACACGCCCAGCGCCATCACGCCGCACGCCGCGCCCACCTTGGCAAATTCGCCCCAGGGCAAGGGCAGCGGAAAATAGCGCCGCCCCATGACACCACTGAGAACAGCGCCAAGACCATAGGCCGCCACCGTCGCAACGACCGCGCCCATAACGCCCATGCGCGGCAGCAGGATCAGGTTCAGCGCGACGTTCAGCACCGCCGGCGCGATCATCACCAGCGGAATGATCCGCGTGCGCTTGGCCAGAATGAACGCCTCATGGAGGTAGTAGACCATGAAGCCGTTCAAAAACCCTGAAATTGCGATCCATGGAATAATTCGCGCCGCCTGATCGCGGAACGCCTCGCCCGTCATCACCGCCGCCAGCGGATCGGCGACAAGGCCCAGCCCGATGGCGGCGGGCGCGCCCACCAGCGCCATCATCATGGCGTTGCGGCGGGCCGCTTCGCGCGCCTTGTCCCGGCCGCCCTGTTCCAAAGCCGTGATCGCCAGCGGCGCGGCGGCGAGGCCGATCCAGATGAACAACACGTCGATCGTGCGGTCGGCCAGAGCATAGCCGGCGGAATAGACGCCCACTGACGCATCCCCCAGAATCCAGGCGATCAGAAAGCGGTCTGACGTCGCCACGGCATGCGACAGGATCAGCGAGAGCGAGATGGGCAGGCCATACAGGGCGTAAGTTTTGGCGCGCTTCCAGTCCGGCACCGCATCAGCGCGCCTGATCAGCTTCGGCGCTTCGAACGCCAGAACAACGACGGCGGCGCAGAGAAGCCCGGCGAACGGTCCGGCGGCGCGCAGCGGCGTGAACATGATGAAGGCCAGCCCAAGGCCGAAGCCACCCAGCAGGTTCAGCGTTTCGGTCAGGCCATAGCGCCGCACCCGGTGTTCGGCGCGATAGGATTCCAGCACCAGCTTGACGAGCGACCGGAACAGGATGGACGCCGCCATGAAAGCGAACGCCATGCGCATCGTTTCCGGCATGGGCGCAAAGACCGTGATCAGAGCCAGAATGAGACTGGCGGGCAACGCCACGGCGGCATAGATCGCCAGAAGCGTTGCAAAATGGGATCGCGTTTCGCCGCGCGCCGCGGCGCGCGCATAGAACCGCGCGGCCCCGGCTTCTATCCACGTGAATAGCGGGACGTGCAGAAAGCTCATCGCCGCCATGATCACGGCATACTGGCCGTATTCGCCGGTCTCCAACAGCCGTGTCAGGGCCCAGACGCCGCCGAATCCGACGATGACCTGGGCAAGATTGACCGGCAGATATCCCAGAAGGTGGCGACCCAGCATTCCCTGTCCTTTTCCCCTACAGGGTGAATGAAGCAAGTTCCGGACCGCCTGACAGGCGAGTTCAGCCTCAGCGCGGCGCCAGCCGGTCGCCCAGCAGGCACGGCACGGTCATCAACATGATCCAGAGGTCCAGCCAGACATTCTGGCGCTCGATATATTCGATGTCATAGGCGACCCGCTCGCGCACGGCCTCAGGCGTATGAACCGGCCCGCGGGAGCCATGAACCGCCGCCCAGCCCGTGATCCCGGGCTTCACGCGGTGGCGGTGCGCGTATTCGGCCACCAGACGATGCGACTCCACATCGCCCGTCTTCATGTCGATGGCGTGCGGGCGCGGTCCGACCAGCGACATGTCGCCCCGCAACACGTTGAAAAGCTGCGGCAACTCATCAAGGCTGGTCTTGCGCAGGAAACGTCCGATGCGCGTAACGCGGGGATCGTCCGCCTCCACCTGCCGTGTCGGACGGGAGGCTTCCTCGGGCCTCATGGTCCGGAATTTCCAGACCTCGATAATCGAATTATTGAAGCCGTGGCGGAACTGGCGGAAGAAAACCGGGCCGGGTGAATCCAGCTTTATCAGAAGTGCGATGACGGCCATGGCCGGCGCCACGGCCAGAAAGCCCAGAGCGCCGATCGCCAGATCCTGCGCGCGTTTGGCCACCGCCGCGCTGCGGCAATCCGGCCCGCCGGACAGATAGGCGATCGGAGAGTCGGCAAGGCGGGACAGCGTCGTGGCGCGGGGATCGGTCCCCTCCACGTCCAGGAACAGCGCAATACGCTGAGGCAAGGCGTCCAGCCGCGACACAAGCTGGCGGACCCGCGTCTCGGCGTGGCTTGTCACGGTGATGATGATCTTGCGCGCTTCCGGCAGACGCGCCCAGCTTGTCATGTCTTCAAGCGTGCCGATCACGGGCGCATCGCCAATCACCGATGGCGTGCGTTCATCCATGCGGTCGTCGAAGACCCCGATTACGTCCAGATCGCCGGTTTCCGCGTTGGCTTCGATCAAGGCGCGCGCATTGGGCGTCGCCCCGACGATCACCACTTTCGTCCGCAAGGCGCCGGAGCTGCGCAAATGCGCGGCGGTCAGGTATAGCGCCGCGTGAACGGCCAGCAGGGCCACAGCCGAAGCGCCGCCCGTAAGAATCACCGGTCGCATCGGCGCGCCGGAAAATGCGATCCAAAGGGCCGCCAGCCCTCCCCCGAGGGCAAATCCCGCGGACGTCTTGGCCAGATGCGCAAACAGGCTGCTGGACTTCAGAAAGTCATAAATTCCGGTGAGCGTGAAAATATAGCTGACCATGGCCGGAGCCAGAAACCAGGGCGCGGCGAGATAGAATGGCGCGCCCCAGAACGGCCCGCTGACAGATGCGGCCAGCCCGGAGGCGGCCAGCGCATAGAGAATGGCAAGATCCAGCGTGCGCGCCGCCGCCATGAAACCGGTCTGCCGCAATAGCTGGCTGGAATTGTCCACCCGCGGCGCCGAGGATTCGTTCAGCGCGTCTTCAAATGCCCGGCAATCCTCCGGCGACGCCGTCTCAATCCGCCGTGGCGGCGCGTCGCCGGCGCGCGGACTGCGCGGCGGCGATGACAGGGTGCGGGCGGCGCGGGCCATGGTCATCGACGGTCCTGATCATTCAAATTCGATCATTTCATTTAACCGATGACCGGTAAGGGCGCGTTAAAGGCGATGGTGAAGAAGCGGTTACCGTGCGCGCGCTGCCCTCAAGGACTTGATCAGCATGACCAGAAACGGCTAATCCCGGCGACGGAGAGGTGGCCGAGTGGTCGAAGGCGCTCCCCTGCTAAGGGAGTATACGTCAAAAGCGTATCGAGGGTTCGAATCCCTTCCTCTCCGCCAGCCCCCTTTACATTCAGAAATTAATATTGCGGCGCAGGCGCTCTGACGCCTGGGGTTCAGCTTGCGCGCAGAAAAAAACCGCCGGACCGATCGGCCCGGCGGCTCTTTTTCGAACAAGAACGAAATTACATTTCGTCTTCGGCGTTCTCCACGCTTTCCTCGATCGCGCGGGCTTCATCAAGGTGAGCCTGAAGCGTCGCGACCGAGCTGGAAGCGAGGCTGGAGAGCGCAGCGTTGTCGCCACGTTCGCCCTGCGCCTTGAACAGGGTCAGCGCTTCCTGATGCGCTGCAATCTGCTGGTCGAGATAGGTTTCGTCGAAATCCTCGCCGCTGGCGGCTTGCAGATTGTCGATCAGGCCCTGACGGCGTTCATCAAGCGTCGCGGGCGCAGTGAAGGTCAGACCTTCGGCGTCCAGCGTGGACGTCAATTCCTCACCCAGCGCCTGGTGGTCGTCCAGAATGGTCTGGGCCAGCGCTTGAATGTCAGCGTGATCGCTCTTTTCCAGAGCCAGTTCGGCAGCCTGGATCTCGTACTGGTTGCCGATGGAAGCGGCCTCGATGAAGGACTCGGTGTCGCCGCCCGTCGCGGCCGCGGACGTCATGCCGACGGGGCCGGATGCGGCGTCCTGCACTTCGTTCACGGCTTCGGTCTGGCCGAGATTGTCGGCGTCATCATCCATCGCATCCATATCGCCATCGTCTTCCATGGCGTACGGATCGTTGGCGTCATTCATGTCCTCACTGGCGGCCATTTCGGACGTCTGGTCCATTTCGGCCTCAGTGTCAGCCTCATCCATGGCGGTTTGATCGCCACACGCCGCGGCGAACAGGGTCAGACCCGCGGCCGCGCTAATAAGAAGTTCCCGACGCATTTTCTTACTCCATTCGTGTCAAAAACAGTCGTCGGGCCTTTAAACACCGTTACAGGGGTCTGTGTTCCAGATCGTGAATCGGGCAAAAGCAGCAACAGAATATTACAGGCGCAAGCGACGGTTTTCTGCGCCTGATCCGTTTAAAACCCTGCACGTTCATCTAGATTGTCCTTTATGGCCTTTCCTGACCTGACAAGCCGTCTTGCTGTGCGGTTCGCGCTGATCACGCTGGGGGCGCTTCTGGCGCTTCTGATACTCGTGAGGTTCGCGACCATTACGCTGGGCGAGGAAGACCCCGCCAATGGCCGCGGCGCCATGATGAGCGATTCCGTTCCCGTGATTGTCACCCCCGTGACCATGCGCACGGAAGAAGTGCGGATCGAGGCGGTCGGCACCGCGCGCGCCATGAAATCGGTGACCCTGTTTCCGGAAGTCGGCGGGGAAGTCACAGCGGTGAATTTCAACGCCGGCGACCGCGTCGAGAAAGGCGATATCCTGATCGAGCTGGACGCCCGGCAGGAGCGGCTGGACGTGGAGGCGGCGCGCAATCAGCTGGCAAACGCTCAACAGATTCTGACGCGTTATGACGAGGCGGGCGAAGGCGCGGTGTCTGCGTTGGTCATGGACGAATCCCGGACTGCGGTGCAGGCCGCGCGTATCGCCGTAAACCAGGCGGAAGAGCGGCTTTATGACCAGAGTGTCCGCGCGCCTTTTGACGGCATAATCGGCCTGACCGAAATCGACGCGGGCGACCGTATTGGTCCGGACACGGAAATCGCCAGCCTGGACGCGCGCGAAACCCTGCTGGTCGATTTCCCGGTGCCCGAGGCGTATCTGACCCGCATTGATATCGGCGACCCTGTCGAGGCGGCCACGTGGACGGCCTCAACCCCGGAAGCGTCCGGCGAGATTGTCTATCTGGACAGCCGCGTGGATCCGGTCAGCCGCACGGTGACCGTGCGCGCGGCGCTCGAGAACGCGGAAGACCGCCTGCGGCCGGGCATGAGTTTCCGCATGACCCTGGACCTGCAGGGACGCGAATATCCGGTGGTGCCGGAAGTCTCCATCCTCTGGGGCGGCGAAGGCAGCTATCTCTGGGCGATAAAGGATGGCGGCGCGCAGCGCGTCTCCGCCACCATCGTCCAGCGGCTGGAAGGCCGCGTGCTGGTCGACGCCGCGCTTCAGGAAGGCGATCTGGTGGTCGAGGAAGGCGTCCAGCGCATGCGTGAAGGCGTGCAGGTGGATTACGAGCGCGATCCCACGGCCTCCGGTCCGGCTGAGCCGGTCGCGGCGCCGTGAGCGATCAGAGCGTAAACGACCTGCCGTCGCTGGCGATCCACCGGCCAATCCTGATTTTTGTCGCCAATCTGCTGATCGTTATTGCCGGCATCGCCGCGATCTTCGGCATCGAGGTGCGCGAACTGCCCGATGTCGACAGGCCCGTCGTCAGCGTCAACGCCAACTATCCAGGCGCCTCGCCCGAAACCATGGACGCCGAGGTGACGAGCATCGTGGAAGGCGCGGTGGCGCGCGTTTCCGGCGTGCTGGAGATCCGCTCTTCCAGCGAAGAAAACAATTCCCGCATCCGCATTGAATTTTCGCCCTCCACCAATCTGGACATTGCCGCCTCCGACGTGCGGGAGGCCGTGAACCGCGTCGAACGCGAACTGCCCGACGATGTGGAGCAGCTGACCGTCGTAAAAGCCGACAGCGACGCTGAACCTGTTGTTTCCCTGGCCGTGTACAGCGGTCAGCTGGACGAGGACGAGCTGACGCGCGTGGTCGAGAACGACCTGTCGCCCGAATTCCTGGCCATCGACGGCGTGGCGGAAGTGACGCTGTCTGGCGACCGGCAGAGGCTGTTACGCGTCGTGCTCGACCCTCTGCGGCTGACCAGCTATGGGCTGACGGTCAGCGACGTCGCCGAGGAGCTGCGCAACGCGCAATTCGACGTCCCGGCCGGCAGTTTCCGCTCCGTCGATCAGGAATTGCTCGTGCGGGCCGACGCGACCGTGGTGAATGCCCAGCAGGTCGAGGATATCGTGATCCGCGATCCGGTGCGGATCGGCGATGTGGCGCAGGTCTATTTCGGCCCGGAAGACGCCATGTCCTATGTCCGGTTGAACGGACGCCCGGTTATCGGCATGTCGATCATCCGGCAGGCGCAATCCAACACCATCAATATCTCCGATGGCGTACGGGAGGTTCAGGACCGGCTGAACCAGCGCTTTGATAATCTTGAAATCGTGACGACGTCCGACGATGCGGTGTTCATCAAGGGCTCGGTTCAGGAAGTGCTGACCACCCTGTTGTTTACGGTCGCCATCGTCTTCCTGACGATCTGGCTGTTCATCGGGTCGCTTCGCACCACGCTGATCCCCGCGCTGGCGATACCCGTGGCGCTGATCGGTTCGGTGGCCGCGATCTGGCTGCTGGGCTTTTCCATCAACATGCTGACGCTTCTGGCGCTGGTCCTGGCCACCGGGATGATCGTCGATGACGCCATCGTGGTTCTGGAGAACATCCAGCGCCAGCGCGGACGCGGCATGCGGGCGCGGGCTTCAGCGGTTCTGGGAACCCGGCAGGTGTTTTTCGCTGTCGTGGCGACTACCGCGGTGCTGATCTCCGTCTTTGTGCCGATCTCCTTCATGCCCAGCACGGCCGGGCGGCTGTTCCGGGAATTCGGCTTTGTGCTGGCCATCGCCGTGGCGATCTCCTCTTTCGTGGCTTTGACGCTGGTGCCGGCGCTGGCCGCCCGGCTGGCGCGGCCGGCCAAGGAAGAGAACCCTCTCAGGAAGCGTATCAATACGCTCGGCTCCCGGCTGGCGCAGGAATATGAGAGCGCGCTGGGCGTGGCTCTGCGCCATGCCTGGATATCGGTGGGGGTCGCGGTTCTGGCGGCGGCGGGCGCGGGCCTGCTCTACACGTCTCTGGACAAGGAACTGGTGCCTTCTGAAGACCGCGGAACCATCTATGTCTGGGCCAGCGGGCCGGATGGCGTCGGCCTGACCTATAGCGAGCGGCAGGCCGACCGCATCGAAGCCATCCTTCGGCCCTATGTGGACAGCGGCGAGATCGAGTCGATCTACACCATCGTGGGGCGCTATGACCTCAACCGGGTGTGGATTACGGCCCCCCTCGCCCCCTGGGAAAACCGCGAACGCAGCCAGCAGGAAATCCTGGAGGAATTGACGCCGAAACTGGCGCAGATTCCCGGCATGCGCGTGAATGCGTTCGGCCGGTCCAGCCTGTCGTTCGGCGGAGGGCGAAGCGGCATCGAGGTGGCGCTGACCGGCAGCGAATATGATGACATTTACGAGGCGGCGAAGGCGTTCTCGGAAGCGATCGAGACACAGCTGCCCAACGTCACCGATCCGGAGATTTCCTATCAGCCGACGCAGCCCCAACTATCGGTACGCATCGATCGCCGGCGGGCCGCGGATCTGGGCGTGCCGCTGGACGATCTGGCGACGACCCTACGCGCCATGATCGACGGATATGAACTGGTCGACCTGAATATCGAGGACCAGGCCATCCCGATCTATCTGGAGGGCAATACCGGCGCGATCGACGACCCGAGCGATTTGGTGAACCTGTATGTCCGGTCAAACTCCGGCGCGCTGATCCCGATTTCGAGCCTGGCCTCTCTGGTCGAGGAAGGCGTTGCGGCGGAGCTGGACCGCGTGGCGCAGCGCCGCGCCATCGAGGTGGAGTCGAGCATCGCGCCCGGCTACCCGTTGCAATCGGCCGTCGACGACCTGCGCACGCTGGCCGAAAGCCTGCCTGAGGGCATCAGCATGATCACGCAGGGCGAAGCGGCCACGTTGCAGGAAACCTCGCGCGAGGTGGCGATCACCTACGCCATCGCATTATTGATCGTGTTCCTGGTGCTGGCCGCGCAATTTGAAAGCCTGACCAGCGCCATCGTGGTCATGCTGACCGTTCCGTTCGGCATCGCAGCGGCGATTTTCGCGCTGTTCCTGACAGGGGTCTCCATCAATATCTATTCCCAGATCGGGCTGGTCATGTTGATCGGTCTGATGGCGAAAAATGGCATTCTGGTGGTCGAATTCGCCGACCAGCTGCGTGATCAGGGCATGGAGGTGTTCGACGCAATCACCAAAAGCGCCTCCATCCGTCTGCGGCCCATCATGATGACCCTGATGTCCACGGTACTGGGCGGGCTGCCGCTGATCCTTTCCGACGGTCCGGGCGCGGAATCGCGCGCCTCTATCGGCTGGGTGGTTTTTGGGGGGCTGGGTCTGGCCGCCGCGTTCACCCTGTTCCTGACGCCGGTGATCTATCTGGGCATCGCGCGCTTCAGCCAGGCGCGGGCGCATGAAACCGCGCGCCTTGAAGAAGAACTGGAAGCGGCGCGGAAAATTCCCGATGAAAGCCGGGAGTCGCTGGCCTAACGGCCCATCCGCACCAGCTTGCCCGGGCGGGCGTCCGTCACCGCATCATTGAGGATAACCGCCTGCCCGCCGACCAAGGTGGCGCGATAGCCGCGCGCGTCCTGAAGCAGGCGCTGACCGCCTGCAGGCAGGTCTTTCACCATGCGGGGCGGTTTCAACCCCAGCGCTTCGTGGTCGATCACATTGATATCGGCCCGCAGGCCGGTTTTCAGCCGCCCCCGGTCCTTCATGCCCAGATAATCGGCCAGATCGGCGGTCAACATCTGCACAGCGCGCTCCGGCGCTATGCGGTCGCCGCGTTCACGGTCGCGCGCCCAATAGCTGAGCAAATAGGTCGGAAAACTGGCGTCGCAGATCGTGCCGACATGCGCGCCGCCATCGGAGAGACCGAGGATCGCCTGCGGATGACGCATCATCTTCAGGACATTCTCGTAATTCATCTCCGTATAATTATAGATCGGAAAATAGATCAGCGCCTTGCCGTCATCCTCCAGAACCGTGTCATAGAGCTTCTCCCAAACGCTGACGCCTTCCGCCTTGGCCTGCGCGCCCAACGCGTTTTCCGCCGGTTGCTCATAGTCCGGATCGTCGCCCAGCTTGAACAGCTTCATGGCGACAAACTCGATATTTTCGATCAGCAAATCGGCCAGCGGCGGCGCGGAAGAGCCGGGGCCGGCCAGTTTGACCGGCGTTTCCGAGAGAAGCCGCGCCTTGAAGTCCGGGTCGCGCATGATTTTCACGCGTTCGGCCAGCGGCTTGTCAGCGATCTTCTGGTAGCTCGGATGCGCCATCAGCGGATGGAAAGTGCATTGAAGGCCGAGGAAAACGCCGATCCCTCGCGGCGCCACCTGGAAATGCGCGTCCACGCCATCCGATTTCAGCTTCTCGGATCTGTCGATGATTTTCAGCCACTGGTCCGGCGCGAAATCACGCTGCATCAGAGAGAGCGAGAACGGTTTCCCGCCAGAGGACCTGGCGTAAGCCTCGATAACATCGAATTCGCTATCGAAAGCATTCGCGTCGCGCTCCAGATCGAAGTCGCTGACGGCCTGCAGAACGCCATGCCCCAAACCATCAAGCGCCGAGCCGATGCCCGTCAGCTCCTTGATCGTCGCCTCCGAGCTGGGCGTCCAGTCGCCCTTGGCGGTGCGGTGGACATCGGTGCGCCCGGTTGAAAAGCCCACCGCGCCAGCCTCCATCGCCTCCCGCGTCAGGGCGCGCATCTTTGCGATGTCCTCGTCGGTCGCCGGTTCGCTGTGCACGGCGCGATCGCCCATGACAAAGACGCGGATCGGGTCATGGGTGACCTGCGCGGCGATATTGATGGTGCGGTCCTGCCGCTCCAGCGCGTCCATATATTCCGGGAAACTTTCCCAGTCCCAGTTCATACCCTCGGCCAGCGCCACGCCCGGAATATCCTCTACGCCCTCCATCAACTCGATCAGGCGTTGATGATCGGCGGGCTTCACCGGCGCGAACCCGACGCCGCAACTGCCCATGACGGCCGTCGTGACGCCATGATTGACGGAAGGCTGAAGCACCGGATCCCAGCTGGCCTGTCCGTCATAATGAGAATGCACGTCCAGAAAGCCCGGCGTGACGATTGCGCCATCAGCGTCAATCTCCTCGGCGGCGTCGCCGATGCTTTCGCCGATCTCCGCGATCAATCCATCCTTGATCCCGATATCGGCGCGGCGCGGTTCCCCGCCCTCCCCGTCATAGACAAGGCCGCCAGTGATCTTCAGGTCGAGGGTCATGGATATGCTCCGCTATTTGCCGGGCGAGAGTTTAAGCGCCCGCCGGGCAAGAAAAAACCGTATGGCGCCGGCCAGCATCGCGCCGGCGAACAGGTGCCAGATGCTCCAGAAGGATGTCACCACCGCCGCGCCGCCCAGTCCGTCGAACTGGCTTAGCAGGATAAGCAGGCCCAGCCCGGCGTTCTGTATGCCCGTCTCGAAAGTGATTGCGCGCGCGGCCGGACCCGGCAAACGGGCGGCCAGCGCCAGCCCGGCGCCGAGGCCGAACGCCAGCGCATTGTGCAGAATAACCACCGGGACAACCTGCAGCCCGACGCCAATCACGACATCCCAATAGGTGATCACGCCGTTCAGGATCAAAGCAGCGATGACCGCCAGACCGAAGCCGATCAGCCAGGGACGGATGCGCGCGGCAATGCGCGGGGCCTTTTCCGCAACCGCCATTCCGGCGGCCAGCGGAACGGCGAGGATCAGGATAAGCTGGACGACAAAAGGCAGCGTATCGAGCTGGATATCGCGCAACAGAGTCGATGTCGGCGGGTATAGGCCGGACCAGAAAACGATCGAAACGGGGGTGGCGACCGCCGCGGCGACACTGGAGGTCGCGGTCAGCGAGACCGATAGCGCCGTCTCTCCCTTTGCCACATGTGTCAGGAGATTGGAGACATTGCCGCCCGGGCAGCACGCCACGACAATCATGCCAAGCGCCACGCTGGGCGGCGGCTGAAGCAGAAAGGCCAGGCCGAGGGTAAGCAAGGGCAGACCGATCAACTGCGCCCCGACACCAACCCAGAAACGTTTGGGTTCGGTCCGCAAAAAGCGG
Organism: Euryhalocaulis sp.; assembly: GCF_013911995.1. Lineage (NCBI taxonomy): Bacteria > Pseudomonadati > Pseudomonadota > Alphaproteobacteria > Maricaulales > Maricaulaceae > Euryhalocaulis > Euryhalocaulis sp. Next base: position 24,254 of record NZ_JACESD010000013.1, on the reverse strand, counting down.
AAATGTTCGACCTTCAGCGCCAGCGCCACCGCAAACATGATGACCATCAGAACGACGGTCAGCCCGATCTGCGAACTGGCCCCAAGCTCTATGGTAACCGCATCCAGCGCGCCGGAAGGCGTCGCCACGTTCTAGTCCTCGTCGCCGTAAATCATCACTTTCGGCTCTTCGCCGGCGCGCAGATGACCGCGATACATGCCCGGCGTGTTGAAGGAAAACGCGACCGCGCCGTCCGGCGTCATCGCCACCACGCCGCCATCGCCGCCAAGCTCCGTCAAATCGCCGTGAATAACGGCGTCGGCGGCGGTCTGAATGTCTTCACCCTTATACTTCACGTGGTCACAAACGGCGCTGGCCACCGTCAGCCGGATGAAATATTCGCCCGTTCCCGTCCCCGAGACCGCACAGGACTCATTGGACGCATAAGTTCCCGCGCCGATGATCGGAGAGTCGCCAACCCGGCCCCATAATTTGGCCGTGGTGCCGCCCGTCGACGTTCCGGCGGCGATATTGCCTTCCCGGTCCACCGCGACAACGCCCACCGTGCCGAATTTGTGCTCGCGCTCCATCAGGTTCAGCGCGGCGTCGTCGACCGTCTCCTCTTCGGGGGCGGCAACGCCTTCAGGACGATCCGGGGCCGGAAGCCCTTTCTCCTCCAGGGTCCGCAGCAGGGATTGCCAGCGGCGCTCGGTGAAAAAATGCGAGGGCGCGACCAGCTCGGCGCCCGCCTCTTCCGCGAACGTCTCCGCCCCGGACCCGGCGAGCATGACATGCGGGCTGTCCGTCATGACCAGGCGGGCCAGCGTAATCGGGTGGCGCACCCGCGTGACCCCGGCCACGGCCCCGGCGTTCAGCGTTTCGCCGTCCATGATGGAGGCGTCCAGTTCGTTCCGGCCGGCGGCGGTGAAGACCGCGCCCTTGCCTGAATTGAATTTCGGGTCATCTTCCATTGTGCGTATGGTGACCTCGACCGCGTCGAGCGCGCTGGCGCCGATTTCGAGCTGCCCCGCGCCAAGGCGCAACGCGTCTTCCAGCGCCGCGCGATATTCGGCCTCCATTGCGGGCGACATGTCGCCGCGCTCTATAACGCCGGCGCCGCCATGCAGCGCGATTGCCCATTCCGGGTTGTCCTGCGCCGACGCGGCTGCTGAAAACAGCAGTGCTGAGAAACAAATTGCAGATGTGAGCCGTTTCATCAAAAAGCCTCCATATTCTCGCCTATGGTGCGTCGCATTCGGCTGCGTCTCAAGCGCAGTATGTTTTTGTGTCCACGATTATTCTGAAGCGGTGCGTCCACTGATCCGATCTCGAAAATCAAACCGCGCCGTCAGCCGGGCCGCCCTCGCCAGCGCCTGCGCCGGCTTTGCCTTGCTTGCAACTGGCTCTGCGTTCGCGGCGCCCGAAATTCGTCTGCCGGACGAACATGAGGGCCTGAGGGAGGAAATCGACCGCATTCTTCCCGATAGCGAATCCGGAAACCTGATCGAGGCGCGGCGCAACGCCCGTGACGCCGCCCGCCGGATCGACCAGCTGTTGCGCTCTCAAGGCTATTACGCCGCCCAGATCGAATCCTTCGCGGAGGCGAGCGAGCCGCCGCAGGCGATTGTCGATGTCCGGCCCGGACCGCGCTTCATGTTCGGATCGCTGACATTCGATTATTCCCGCCCGCTATATGACCCGGCGATTGCCGAGCGTATTCGCGCCGGAGCGGAATTGACGTCCGGAGAACCGGCGCTGGCGGAAAAGGTCGTGGCCGCGGAAGCGCAGGCGGTCACTAGATTGCGGGAAGCCGGGTATCCCGACGCCCAGGCAGACCGGCGGCGGGCCGTGGTCGACCACGCCAGCGACAAGATGAACGTGACCTTCAACCTGGAGACGGCCCGCCCCGCCCGCTACGGCGAACTTGTCGTATGCGAGGACTGTAACATCCGCCCCGGCTATTTCCGCTCCTTCAGCACGTTCGAAGAAGGCGAGATTTACGACCCGGAAGATATCCAGACCTATTCAGACCGCATCGCCGGGACAGGCGCTTTCGACTCTGTGGACATCAAACTGGCCGAAGCGCCCGAAGGCGAAGGCTGGGCCCGGCGCGACATTCTGGTCAGCGTGGAGGAAGGCAGGACTCGGACGATCGAGGCGGGCGCCAGCTATTCCACCAGCGAAGGAATTGGCGTCGAAACGCTCTGGACCAAGCGCAACATCTTCGGCGGAGCCGAAACGCTGCGCCTCTCGGCCAAGCTGGCCAGCCTGGAGCGCAATCTCCACGCCGAGCTGGACTTCCCGCATTTCTTCTATCCGGACCGCACATTCACGGTGCTGGGCGACGTAACCCAGGAAGAAACGGACGCGTTCGACCGCAAGGCGGCAACGGCCGGCGTGCGCGCCGAACAACCCATCACGGAATATATCGTCGGTACTCTGGGCGCGGAGGTCGAAGTCAGCCGTGTCGAGGATTTCCAGACGGGCGAGCGTGATTTCGCCATCCTCTCCGGCCTTGCCGATGTGCGCTATGACGATACCGACGACACGCTGGATCCAACGGAAGGATTCCGGGCAGGCGTGACGCTGGCCCCGGCGACCGGTTTTGGCGATGAAGAACTGGTCTATCTGCGCGCGGTCACCAATTTCTCCACCTACAAGCAGGTTTCGGGCAATCCCCGGATTGTTCTGGCCGGCCTGTTCCGCGCCGGCACGATTTTCGGCGCTTCGGCCGCCGACCTTCCGGCGGACCGGCGCTTCTATGCCGGCGGCGGCGGTTCCGTCCGCGGCTTCCCTTATCAGGGCATCGGCCCGGAGGACGCCGAAGGCGACCCCATTGGCGGACGGTCCCTGATCGAGATGAGCGCCGAGGTGCGCGCCAAACTGCGCGGCCGCTGGGGCGGCGTGGTGTTTGTGGATGCGGGTTCGGTCGAACGGGACGGTTTGCCGGGCTTCGAGAATCTTCAGACCGGCGCGGGCGTCGGCGTTCGGTATCACACCGACTTCGGCCCCATCCGAGGCGATGTCGCCTTCCCCCTGTCCGGCGGGGACGGCGTGCAGATCTATCTGAGCATCGGTCAGGCGTTCTGATCGATGAAAGTCTGGTCCAGAAAATGGGTTCGCTACAGCACCCTCGGCCTCGCCGGGTTTCTGGTGTTGTTGTCGCTCGTCATCGTCGGCTTGCTGAGCTTCACGATGTCCGAGTCCGGCGCGCGCTTTGCGCAATCCAAGCTGGACGGGCGCAAGATTGGCGGCGCGGGGACGCTGCAAATTGAAGGTCTGCACGGCAATTTGCTCTCAAGCCTCGAGGCCAACCGTATTGCTTTGGTCGATGAAGACGGAACGTGGCTGGAGATCGAGGATGTGATTCTTCGCTGGCGCCCGGTGCGCATGGTCCGCAAGAACCTGATCATCGAGGAGCTGGCCGCAGACACCATCACGCTTTACCGCCTGCCGGAGTCCGAGGAAGAGGCGCGCGAAGACGGCGGCGGAGGCGCTCTGCCCGTTTCAATCCGGCTGGACCGTCTGAATATCGACCGCTTCGACATCCGGGAGGACGCATTTGGACAGCCCGCGGTTCTGCGGGCCGAAGGCGAAGCCCGATACAGCCCGGGCGGCCGCACCCGTATCGTCCTGAACGCCGAGGAATTGACCGAGAACAAGGACCGTCTGGCCCTGAACCTGTCTCATCAACCGGGCGAAGGCGTTGCGCTGGACCTGGATGCGCAGAGCGCCGCCAATGGGCTGATATCCGAACTGATGAATGCGCCCGAGGGCGAAGACACCACCCTCACCGCCCTGCTTTCCGGAGACGAGCAGGATGGCGGCGGCGATCTGGGTCTGGCCTTCGGTGAAAACACCATCGCCGACGCCGCGATCGCCTGGACCGAAACAAGGCTGGATATAGAAGGACAACTGAACATGGGCGGCTGGCCCATGCTGTCCGCGCTTTCCAGCCGGGCCGGTGACCAGGCCGATTTCGATATCACGATCGGCGATTTCAAAACCGAGACCCGCGCGCTGGATATTTCCATCGACGCGCCACTGTTGAGCGTGGAGGCGTCGGGCGCCGACCTCACCGAAGGCGTGAACACCGATCTCACATTGCGCCAGCTGGGCGACTGGTCCGGCGGGGCCGTGCAGGCCAGTATTTTGAACTGGAACGGCGTGATCCGCCGGGCCGATGGCATTATTTCCGGCGAAGGCGTGGCGGAGCTGGAGGCTCTGGAGGCGTCGCTATTGAAAGCCGGGCGAGTCACCGGACCCGTTGCCTTTACCTATGGCGACGGCGGTATCGGGTTTGAAGGCGATCTGGCGATGACGTCCGTCACCTCGACACAGGCGGCGCTGGACAATCTGCTGGCCGACCGCGTCACGGCCGCTTTGCAAGGCCGCTACGACCTTGAGTCCGGTCAGGTCAGTATCGACCCCCTGACGGTCCGCGGCGGACTGAGCGCGGACGCCCGCATCGCCTATGGCGTGAAGTCCGGCGTCATGGAAGTCGACGCCCGCGTGAGCGAAGCCGATCTGGCGCAGCTTTCCGAGAGTTTTGGCGGCCGGTTGAACGCCCGCGCCGAAGTGCGCCGCGGCGGCAGTGACTCGCCCTATCGAATCCGGCTTCAGGGCGGCGTCCAGGGCTTTGCGGCCGAACAGGAACTGATCGGCGACATCGTCGGCGCCGATCCGCGCTATACGGCCAATGTCAGCATCGCAAGCTCCGGACAAATCACCGTGGACGAGGCCCGCATCGAATCCGAAAAATCGGCGTTCGGCGCGACAGGAACGCTGGGATCTGAGGACGGCTACGGTCTGGACCTGGAGGGCCGGATCAATGGCCCCCTGACGGTTGGCAGCGCGGAAATCGGGGGCACGATTCTGGCGCGTGGCGCGCTCAGCGGTCCGCTGGACGATCCGTCCATCAATCTCACCCTGTTTGCCGATACGCTGGACGCCGGCGGAGTCGCATTCCAGCGTCCGCGCACCGAGTTCAAGGTTGAGAGCCTGACCGGCGAGTTGAAAGCCGATGTTATTGCCGAAGCCGAAACCAAATATGGCCCGGCGGCCGCCTCTTTCACGGCGGCGCGCAGCGAATCCGGTCTGCAGCTCGGCGATTTGCGCGCCGAACTGGCTGACGTAACTGCCGCGGGCAATCTGGCGCTGGGCAATGGCGGCGCTGAGGGCTCTGTCGAACTGACCAAGACCGGGGAAGGCCCCTCGCCCTATCCCGGCGCGCTGGACGGATCGCTGACGCTATCCACGCGCAATGATCGGCAATATGTCGCCCTGTCGGTCGAGGGCGAGAGCCTGCTCTTCCCGGAACAGGATATCCGGCTGGAGACCGTTTCCGCACAAACCGAAGGCTATCTCGACAATTTGGAATTCACCCTCGCCGCCGATGGCTCCGTCCGCGGTCTGCCCTCCACGCTAAAAGCGCAAGGTGTGCTGCAAGACTCCGAGACCGGCCGGCGCGTGACAGTGGACTTTAACGGAGAGTACGGGCGTCTGGCGTTTTCCACGCGGGATCCGCTTACCTATCGCTTTGGCGGCGGCGAGAGCCAGTTGCGCGCGTCCCTGAGTTTCGACGAGGGCGTGCTGAATCTGGAGCTGGATAGCAGTCCGGAAATCCGGCGGCTGGCGCTGGAGGTAAGAGACGCGCCATTGGCGGTCCTGGAAGCCATGCGCGCGGGCGCGCGCCTGCGCGGCACGTTGAACGCGGACGCTGAAATCATCAATCGCAACGGCGAACTGTCCGGCGATCTTCGCGCGGCGGTAAACGACGCCCATGTCGCTGACGACGACCTGCCGCCGGTGAACGTGACGCTGACCGGCGATGTAACCCAGTCCAGCCTGGACCTGACCCTGGAAGCGCGCGACGAGGCCGACATGCGCGCAAACGGCAATGCCAGCATCGCCATCAACCCCAATGCCGGCTTGATCCCCGTGGCGCTTAATTCCGACGGCCCGCTAAGCGGTCAGGCGGCGCTTCAGGGCGCGATAGATTCCATCGCCTCGCTTGTGACCGGCCCGGAACAGCGGCTGGGCGGCGACATTGATGCGCGGCTGACGCTGGGCGGCACGATGAGCCGGCAGGACTTCAACGGCACGGTTCAACTGAGCAACGGCCGCTTCGATGACGGCGTGTCCGGCATTGCGCTGCGCGATCTGGAAACGCGTGCCGAGTTCGCTAATGGCCGCGTGGCGGTTACACAGCTGGAGGGCCGTGATGAAGAGGACGGAACCCTCTCCGGCAGCGGCCAGGCGCGATCTGTCGAAGGCGGCTGGAGCGGCGAAATCAGCGCCAACTTCCAGAATTTCCAAGTCGCCAACCGCCGGGATGCACAGGTCGACGCCAGCGGCGAGATTTCAATCAATATCGATCCCGAGTCACCGACCATCGAAGGCGATATCAATATCAACCGGGGCGAATTCCGTCCTCCCAACACCGGTCCGCCCGGCGTAACGACGATCGAAGTCGTGGAAATCAACAAGCCCGGCCAGGAAAACCCCGAGGAAGAAACGGTTTCGGGGCGCGGGCGTACGCCGTTCACTCTGGATATTTCGCTGGATGCGCCGCGCCGGCTGTTTGTCCGCACCAATACCGTGAACGTGGAAATGGGACTGGACGCCCGGATCGGCGGCACCAGCGCCAGCCCGAAAATCTTCGGAACAGCCAGCGTGATACGCGGCGACGCCGATTTCGCCGGTGAACGCTTCACGTTCAATGAAGGCGAGATCCGCTTTGAGGGCGATCCCCTCCAGTCGGAGCTGGATCTGACCGCCACCCATGACGCGGCCGAACTGACCGCCTTCATCAATGTCACCGGCACCCCGCAGGAGCCGCGTATTTCGCTGACCAGCCAGCCGCCCTTGCCGGAAGACGAAATTCTGGCGCGGGTTCTGTTCGGTCGTTCCGTCAGCCAGTTGTCAGGGCTCGAAGCGGCGCAGATGGCCGCGGCGCTTTCCAGCCTGGCCGGCGGCGGCGGGTTCGATGCGCTCGGCCAGATCCGTTCCGGCCTGGGGCTGGACCGTCTGAGCATCGCCAGCGGGTCTTCAGGAACCGTGGTAACGGGCGGCCAGTATCTGACCGACGATGTCTATCTGGAGCTATCCAGCGGCGGGATTGAAGGCCCGGCCGCCCAGATCGAGTGGCAGGCCTTGAAGAACTTCGCCGTTATCTCCCAATTCGGCTCGGCGAAAAATACCAGCGTGTCGGTGCGCTGGCGGAAGGACTACTGACAAGCGCCCTGATGTTCAGGAATCGCGGCCGCGGCGGTTTTCACGAAGCTCCCGCCAGCGTTTCAGCCGCTCGAGGATTCGGCCCTCCGCGCCTTCGCCCTTCGGATTGTAGAAGATCGGACGGTCTTTCATTTCATCGGGGAAATAATCCTGCCCGGACGCGCCCTCCGGCGCATCATGGTCGTATTCGTACCCCTTCCCGTAGCCCATATCCTTCATCAGCTTTGTCGGCGCGTTGCGGATATGCGCAGGCGGCATGAGCGAGCCGGTCTCCTTGGCTGCGCGCATGGCGGCCTTGAAGCCCACGTAAACGGCGTTGGACTTGGGCGCGACGGCCATGTGAACCACGGCCTGCGCTATCGCCAGCTCCCCCTCCGGACTGCCGAGAAACTGATAGGCGTCCTTGGCGCGGAGCGCGGACGTCAGAACCGATGGATCGGCCAGCCCGATATCCTCGACCGCCATGCGCACGACGCGGCGCGCCACATAGAGCGGATCCTCGCCCCCCGACAGCATCCGCGCCAGCCAATAAAGCGCCGCGTCGGGGTCTGATCCCCGAACCGATTTATGGAGCGCGGAGATGAGATTGTAGTGTTCCTCCCGGTCCTTGTCGTAAACCGGGGCGCGGCGCTGCAGCAGTTCGGACAGCTCCGCCGTCTCGATCGGCTCCTTGCGGTCCAGCGCGTAGACTTCCTCCACCAGGTTCAGGAAATAACGGCCATCGCCGTCCGCCAGCGCCTTCAGGGTTTCGCGCGCGCCCTGGGTCAGCGGCAAAGGCGCGTCCAGATAGGTTTCCGCCCTCTGGGCCAGTGTTTCCAGAGCCGCGTCATCCAGACGCTTCAGGACGAAAACCTGACACCGGGACAACAGGGCGGCGTTGATTTCAAAGGACGGGTTTTCGGTGGTGGCGCCGATGAGCGTGACCACGCCCTCTTCCACATAGGGCAAAAAACCGTCCTGCTGAGAGCGGTTGAACCGGTGAATCTCGTCCACGAATAGCAAGGTGCCCTCACCCGCCGCCCGGCGCCCCTTGGCCGCCTCGAACGCCTTGCGCAGATCGGCAACGCCGGAGAACACCGCCGACAGGGATTCAAAGTGTAGATTGGCGTGCTGGGCGAGCAGCCGGGCAATCGTGGTCTTGCCCGTACCGGGCGGGCCCCACAAAATTACCGATGACAGACGGCCGGCCGCCACCATCCGTGCAATGGGCCCATTATCAGCCAGCAAATGACCCTGTCCCGCGACCTCGTCCAGGCTGGCGGGGCGCAGGATATCGGCGAGCGGGCGTGGCGCGCCTTTCTCAAGGCCGGCGGCTTCGAAAAGATTGGACATGCCGTCCAGACTAGCCCACCTCCCCGCACGCGGGAAAAGCTTTGATGCAGGCCCGGTCCGCCTATAGGCGGAAGGTGCGGGAAATTTGCCGGTCGCCGCGTTCAATCGTGATCGGCCAGGACTTTGCGCCCTCCAGACGCTGCAGCATACGGTCCAGATTCCGGGTGCTCTCGACGCGGCTATCGCCCAGAGAAATCAGGCGATCACCGGGCCGGAAGCCAAAATAGTCCGCGGCCGAACCACGCGCGACGTCAATGACGATCACGCCTTCATCCAGCGGGTCCAGACCCAGCTCATCAGCGTAAGCCGGGGAAAGATTGGCAACCTTCAGGCCCTGCAAAGGGCTGGCGCTTTCGACCACGCGCTCATCCTTCGCCGGTTTTTCAGGCGCGGCCTCGGCGCGGAACCCGATCTCTCTGGTTCCGCCGTCACGGATCACATTGAACGCAGCGTCTTCGCCAATCCGGCGCGTGGCCAGCAGAAAACGAACGCCCTGTTCGTCATAGACTTCGGAGCCGTCAACGGAGGTGATGACATCGCCTTGTTCAAGCCCGGCCTCGTCCGCCGGTCCGCCTTGATAAATCTCGCTCACCAGCACGCCCTGCGGCCGGGAGAGGTCGAGGGCCGCGGCGAGATCCGGCGTCACGGTCTGGAGACGCGCGCCAAGCCAGGGCCGGACGATCTTGCCGTCCTCCAACGCCGATTCCACCACCCGCTGGACCAGTTCGGACGGTATGGCGAAACCGATGCCGTTGGACCCGCCCGAACGGGAAAAGATCGCGGTATTCACCCCGACCAGATCGCCGTTCAGATCCACAAGGGCGCCACCGGAATTACCCGGATTGATGGCCGCGTCAGTCTGGATGAAAAAGGAATAATCGGTCAGGCCGACATCGGTCCGCGCCAGCGCGGAAACGATGCCTTGCGTCACGGTCTGCCCCACCCCGAACGGGTTGCCGACCGCCATAACCAGATCGCCGACCTCCAGGTTGGACGACATGGAGAAATCCAGCGTGGGCAGGATTTCCTCGCCCGTGTCGATCTTCAGCACGGCCAGATCCGTCCGCTCATCGGCCAGCAGGACTTCGGCGTCGAATTCGCGCCGGTCAGGGAGGCTGACCGTCAGTTCCTGCGCCCCTTTTACAACGTGATAATTCGTCACGATTACGCCGTCCTGCCGAACAATCACGCCGGACCCCAGCGACTGGGCCAGACGTTGACGCCCACGCGGCTGTGCGCCCTCGCCAAAGAAGAAATCCAGCATGGACACCCGCTGATTGACCACGCGTGTCGAGTTCACATTTACGACTGCGGGACCGACGCGTTTTGCGACGGGCGCGAAAGACAGCTTGATCTCACCGACAGATTCCGGCGCGCGCTTTTGCAGGGCATCGCCAGTCTGAGGCTCGGAGTCGTTTTGACCACAGGCCGGGGCGGCCAGAAGAAGCGCGGGGGCAAGAACCAGAATACGCAGGAAAGACATGGGCAATGCGATCTCCTTTGGTTGAAGTGTCGCACAAATAAGGGCGCGCGCATCAAATTTGAAGCGCGCCAGCATGTCAGCACAGAGGCGATGAAGCGAGCCTGAACGCGTGCTTAACTGGCTGCAATGTTACGCAAAAAATAAAAGGGCGGCCCAAACAGGACCGCCCTTTTCAAATCAGATCCGGAAAGAAACCTTACGCTTCCGCGGCTTCTTCCATTTCAACCCGCTCACGGTCTTCCTTGCCGCGCGCCTCGGGGTCGCGATCGACAAGTTCGATCACGGCCATCGGGGCATTGTCGCCATAGCGGAAGCCGGCTTTCAGCACGCGGATATAGCCGCCCTGACGCTCTTCATAGCGCGGGCCGAGCGTGTCAAAGAGCTTCTTGACCATATCCTCGTCGCGAACGCGGCCAACCGCGATACGGCGCGATCCGATATCGCCCTTCTTGGCGAGGGTAATGAGCTTCTCCACAAACGGGCGCAGCTCTTTCGCCTTGGGCAGAGTCGTGACGATCTGCTCGTGCTTGATCAGGGAAGCCGCCATGTTCGCGAACATCGCCTTGCGGTGTTCGTGGGTGCGGTTCAGCTTCCGGTATCCGTTACCGTGACGCATGATTCAACAAGTCCCTTGCGGAGCCAGCTCTAGATCTGGTCTTCGTATTTCTTCGCCAGCTCTTCGATGTTGTCGGGCGGCCAATCCGGCACTTCCATGCCGAGGTGGAGCCCCATCTGGGCCAGCACTTCTTTGATTTCGTTCAGCGACTTGCGCCCGAAGTTCGGCGTGCGGAGCATTTCCGCCTCCGACTTCTGGATCAGGTCGCCAATATAAACGATATTGTCGTTCTTCAGGCAGTTCGCCGAACGCACGGACAGCTCCAGCTCGTCGACCTTCTTGAGAAGGGACGGGTTGAAGTCCAGCTCCGGCTTGGAGTCTTCCGGAACGGCCTGACGCGGCTCTTCGAAATTGATAAAGACCTGAAGCTGGTCCTGCAGGATACGCGCGGCGTACGCCACGGCGTCTTCCGGCGTGACCACGCCATTGGTTTCCATCTCCAGAACCAGCTTGTCATAGTCCAGGACCTGACCTTCACGGGTGTTTTCAACCGTGTAGGAGACCCGCTTGACCGGCGAATACAGCGCATCGACGCCAATCAGGCCGATCGGAGCGTCTTCCGGACGGTTCTGCTCGGCCGGGACATAACCCTTGCCGGTGTCGACCGTCAGCACCATGCGAAGCTCGGCGTCTTCGTCGAGCGTGCAGATAAAGTGATCCTTGTCGAGAATCTCGACGTCCGCCGTTTCCTCGATATCCTTCGCCGTCACTTCGCCCGGACCGGACGCTTTCAGCGTCAGGTGCTTGGGACCTTCGGAGTGAACGCGCAGCGCGAGCTGCTTGAAGTTCAGGATGATGTCGGTGACGTCCTCACGCACGCCCGGAATGGACGAAAACTCGTGCACAACGCCGTCGATTTGCACGGCGTTGACCGCAGCGCCCTGAAGCGAGGACAGAAGCACGCGGCGAAGAGCGTTGCCCAGCGTCATGCCAAAGCCGCGCTCCAGCGGTTCGGCGATCAGCTTGGCCTGGCGGGATTCGTCGTGGCCGGGTTCGATCACCGGCTTCATCGGACGGATCAGGTCTTGCCAATTCTTTTCAATCACGTTGGACCCTCACCTTTAAGTGGGTTTTGTCCGGAACAAGAGCGCGAACCGCCCGCCCGGACAGATTCAAAAACTAGACGCGGCGGCGCTTCGGCGGGCGGCAGCCATTGTGCGGGATCGGCGTCACGTCGCGAATTGTCGTGATCGTGAAACCAACAGCCTGCAGCGCGCGCAGCGCCGACTCACGGCCTGAACCCGGACCGGACACATTGACTTCCAGCGTCTTCACGCCGTGCTCCTGGGCCTTGCGGCCCGCGTCTTCCGCCGCGACCTGCGCCGCATACGGGGTGGACTTGCGCGAGCCCTTGAAGCCCATCGTCCCGGACGTAGACCAGGAGATGGTATTGCCCTGCACGTCGGTGATGGTGATCATGCAGTTGTTGAACGAGGCGTTCACGTGCGCGACGCCGGAAGTGATGTTCTTCCGCTCGCGGCGGCGGACGCGTCCTGTTTCCTTGGCCATGGGTCTTGCCTACCTGCTTACTTTTTCTTGCCGGCGATGGGTTTCGCCGGGCCCTTGCGCGTGCGCGCATTGGTGTGCGTGCGCTGGCCGCGCACCGGCAGGCCGCGGCGGTGCCGCAGGCCACGATAATTGCCCAGGTCCATGAGCCGCTTGATATTCACCGCGACCTCCCGGCGAAGATCGCCTTCAACCGTGAAGTCACGGTCGATGATCTCGCGGATCTGGGTCACCTCGGCGTCGGTCAGTTCATTGACGCGGCGCTCGAGCGGCACTCCGGCCTGCTCGGTGATGTTGCGGGCGGTCGTCGGACCAATCCCGTGAATGTAGGTCAGCGCGATCTCTACGCGCTTATTCGTCGGAATGTTGACGCCGGCGATACGTGCCACAGTAAATCTCCATAAACGAAACCGCGATAAGGGGCCTCTAACGTCCAGTTGTTAGCCCGGACGCGAGAGGCTCTCGCCCTTTTTCGCGGAAGTCGGCTGTTATACGCCCGTCGGTGACAGAATCAACCGGCGGACTGAGCTTCGCTTTCCTTTTCTGCATCAAGGATGGCGGCGATATCAGACGCCACCGCCTCGATACTCTCCAAACCATTCACCTCACGCACCTTCCCCTGTGATTCGTAATAGGGAAGCAGCGCTTCGGTCTGGGCCCGGTAGTTCGCAAGACGATTCCGGAGGGTTTCCTCGTTATCGTCCGCACGGCCTTCATCCTTGGCGCGCTGGTGGACGCGGCGAATCAATTCGTCGCCATCCTCCACAGCCAGGCGAATCACCAGATTCACCTGCATGCCGTGGGCGCGCAGCATTCCGTCCAGCGCCTCGGCCTGAGCCGGGGTGCGCGGAAAGCCGTCAAAGATGAAGCCCTTCGCATTCTTGTGTGTTTCGAGTTCGCTCTCGATCAGCTCGATCACGATTTCGTCCGAAACCAGGTCGCCGCGATCCATGATCCCGGCCACCTTCTTGCCCAGCGCGGTGCCGGAACTGCGGGCGGCGCGGAGCATGTCGCCCGTGGAGAGCTGCACGAAGCCGCGCTCTTCCACCAGCTTCTTGGCCTGGGTGCCCTTCCCGGCGCCCGGCGGTCCGAAAATGACCAGGTTCATCGTTTACGCCCCCGCAGTTTCGATCGCTTGATCAGGCCCTCATATTGATGCGCCAGCAGGTGCGACTGGATCTGCGAAACCGTATCCATGGTCACCGACACGACGATGAGGATGGACGTGCCGCCCAGAGCGAACGGAATATTGGTGCCCTGCGCCCGGAGATATTCCGGAATGACGCAGACAAAGGCCAGATAGATCGCGCCAATCGTGGTCAGGCGGGTCAGCACGTAATCGATATATTCCGCGGTCCGCTTGCCCGGCCGGATGCCCGGCAGGAACCCGCCATATTTACGCAGGTTATCGGCCGTATCTTCCGGGTTGAACACGATCGAGGTGTAGAAGAACGCGAAGAAAATGATCATGGCGCAATACAGGGCCAGATAGGCCGGCTGTCCCGGGCCAAGAAGCGCGGTCACGGTTTGCAGCCACTCCGGCGAATCCTGTCCCGCGAAGCCGCCCAGAGTGGCCGGCATCAGCAGAATGGAGGATGCAAAGATCGGCGGAATAACGCCTGCGGTGTTCAGCTTCAGCGGCAGGAACGAGCTTTCGCCGCCGAACATGCGGTTGCCGACCTGACGCTTGGGATACTGGATCAGCAGGCGGCGCTGGGAGCGCTCCATGAACACGATGAACAGGATCAGCCCGACCGCGCCGGCAAGAATGAGCAGGAACAGAAGCGGTGAGAGGTTTCCGGTGCGCGCAGCGGAGAAAAGCTGCGCCAGCATGCGCGGAAACTCGGCGACGATACCGGCAAAGATGATCAGGGAGATACCGTTGCCAACGCCCCGGGCGGTAATCTGCTCGCCCAGCCACATCAGGAACATCGTGCCGCTGACCAGCGTAAGCACGGCGGAAATACGGAAATACCAGCCCGGATCGACCACAAGGCCGCCGACCTCCAGCCCGACCGCAATCGAATAGGCCTGGAACGTCGCCAGGAAGACGGTCAGATAGCGGGTATACTGGTTGATCTGTTTGCGGCCCGTTTCCCCTTCCTTCTTCAGCTTCTCGAGCGAAGGAATGGAAACCGCCATGATCTGCATGATGATCGAGGCGGTGATGTAGGGCATCACGTTAAGGGCGAAAATCGCCATGCGCTCGACAGCGCCGCCCGAAAAGGCGTTGAAGACGCCAAGAATGCCGTTGGAGGCATTCTGGAAAGCCTGATTGAAAGCCGCCGGATCGATGCCCGGAACGGGGATATAGGTCCCCAGCCGGTACACGACGAGCGCGCCCAGAGTGAACAGGATACGCTTTTGCAGCTCGGACGCCTTGGCGAACGCCGAGAAGTTCATGTTCTGGGCGAGTTGTTCAGCGGCTGACGCCATGAAATCTCCAAAAGCCTATAAGCGGCGGCGCGCCCGCTGCGGGGCGCGCCGCCCTAGAGTTCGATTACTCGGCTGACTTGGCGTTTTTCGCGCCGGTCACGGTGACCTTGCCGCCCGCTTTCTCGACCGCTTCGATCGCGCCCTTGGACGCGCCGGTCACGGTGATCTCCAGCTTGGCTTTCAGCTCGCCCGTGCCCAGGAGACGCACGCCGTCCAGGCGGCGGCGGACAACGCCGGCTTCGATCAGCGCGGCTTCGTCCAGCGCCTTCTTGGCGTCCAGCTTCTTGGCGTCGACGGCCTGTTGCAGGCGGCCGATATTGACCTCTGCAAAGGACAGGCGGTTCGGCTTGTTGAAGCCGCGCTTGGGCAGGCGCCGGTCGATCGGCATCTGGCCGCCCTCGAAGCCCTTCAGGGCAACGCCCGAACGGGACTTCTGACCTTTTTGACCGGAACCGGACGTCTTGCCCAGACCCGAGCCAACACCACGGCCGCGGCGCTTGCGGTCCGCATAGGCGCCGGGGTTATCACGCAATTCGTTGAGTTTCATGCTTTCCTCCAGAAGAGACTCGGCTGTGCCTTACGCGTCTCTGGATTGATACCTAGTCTTCTACGATCTCCACCATATGGGAGACTTTCCGGATCATGCCACGCACTTCCGGCGTATCTTTCAGCGTACGGGTGCGTCCGATGCGGTTAAGGCCCAGACCGACCAGCGTTGCGCGCTGGTCTTTCGGGCGGCGGATCGGCGAACCGGTCTGCTTGATGGTAACGGTCTTGTCGGCCATCTACGCCTCCATAGCGGACGGGTCGCTGACGCCGTCCTGACGGCGACCGACCAGATCCGAAACTTTCAGACCACGCTTGGCGGCGATGCCGCGCGGGCTGGTCTGGTTCTTCAGCGCGTCAAACGTCGCGCGGATCATGTTGTACGGGTTCGACGAACCGGTGGACTTGGCGACCACGTCCTGAACGCCAAGCGATTCCAGAACCGCGCGCATCGGACCGCCGGCGATGACGCCGGTGCCCGGAGGCGCCGCCCGCAGAAGCACCTTGCCGGCGCCATGACGGCCGCGGCCGTCATGATGCAGCGTGCGCCCTTCGCGGAGCGGAACACGGATCATGGTCTTCTTGGCTTCCTCGGTCGCCTTGCGGATGGCCTCCGGCACTTCGCGCGCCTTGCCATGCCCAAAGCCGACGCGGCCTTTCTCGTCACCCACGATGACCAGAGCGGCAAAGCCGAAACGGCGGCCGCCCTTGACCACGGAAGCGACGCGGTTGATGTGGACCAGCTTGTCGACGAACTCGTTATCGCGTTCGCGGTCGTCATTACGACGGGCCATAATTACGTCCTCTTAGAAATTCAGTCCGCCTTCACGGGCGGCGTCCGCCAGGGCTTTCACCCGGCCGTGATACAGATATCCGCCGCGATCGAAGACAACGCTTTCGACGCCAGCCTTCTTCGCGCGCTCGGCGACCAGCTTGCCGACCTTGGCGGCGGCGTCGGAATCCGCGCCGCTCTTGCCCTTGGCCGTCACGCCGTCATCCAGCGAGGACGCGGCGGCCAGAGTGCGGCCTTCGCGATCGTCGATGATCTGCGCATAGATGTGCTTGGACGAACGAAAGACCGAAAGGCGCGGGCGTTCGGTGCCAGGGCCTTTGCGGATATTCGAACGGACACGGAAAGCGCGCCGTTGGCTTTTCTGCCTGGGATCTTTCATCGCTACTTCTTCTTGCCTTCTTTGCGCAGGATGTACTCGCCCGCATAACGCACGCCCTTACCCTTGTAGGGCTCCGGCGGACGGAAGCGGCGGATCTCCGCGGCAACCTGACCAACTGCCTGTTTGTCCGCGCCCTCGACCTTCACTTCGGTCGGCTTGGGCGTGGTGATCTGGATGCCCTGCGGCGGCTCATACACGACTTCGTGGCTGAGGCCGAGGTTCAGGACCAGCGACTGACCGCGCATCTGCGCGCGGTAACCAACGCCGACCAGCTCCAGGTCTTTCGTGAAACCCGTGGCCACGCCCTGGACGAGGTTATCGACCAGCGACCGGGACAGCCCCCACATCGCCGTGCCCTTTTCCGGGGTCAGCGGCGTGATGGTGATGCCATCCTCGCCCTTCTCGGCTTTCACCGAGTCCACCAGCGTCAGCTCGAGCTGGCCTTTCGGGCCTTTCGCGCGAACCGTCTGGCCGTCCAGCGTGACTTCGACGCCGCTCGGGATTTCGACCGGGTATTTTCCGATACGTGACATTATCCGGCCCCCTTAGCTTACGTGACAGAGGATTTCGCCGCCGACATTCTGTTCGCGCGCGGCATGGTCGCTCATCACGCCCTTGGGCGTGGAGAGAATCGCAATGCCGAGCCCGTTCTGAACGCGGGGCAGTTCGCGGACCGACGAATAAACGCGGCGGCCCGGCTTCGAAATACGAACGATATCGCTGATCACCGGATCGCCCTCATAATATTTGAGTTCGATTTCCAGCGTGTGCACGCCATCCGCCTCGACCTCGGCATAGCCGCGGATATAGCCCTCTTCCTGGAGGACATCGAGAACACGGGCGCGCAGTTTGGACGCCGGCGTCACCACTTTGTTCCGGTTGCGCATCAGCGCATTCCGGATACGGGTCAGCATATCGCCGATAGGATCATTCACAGCCATCAGTGCGTCCTCACCAGCTCGACTTCGTGATGCCCGGGATCTCGCCAGAGTTCGCAAGATT
The DNA here is from genome assembly GCF_013911995.1 of Euryhalocaulis sp. Lineage (NCBI taxonomy): Bacteria > Pseudomonadati > Pseudomonadota > Alphaproteobacteria > Maricaulales > Maricaulaceae > Euryhalocaulis > Euryhalocaulis sp. Next base: position 6,946 of record NZ_JACESD010000013.1, on the reverse strand, counting down.
GCGAAGCTCGATCCGGTTCATCTTGAACTTGCGGTAGTAACCGCGCGGACGGCCCGTCAGTTCGCAACGGTTGCGAATGCGCGACGGGGCGGAATTCCGCGGCAGTTCGGCCAGCTTGAGCTGGGCCGCGAAGCGTTCCTCGATCGGACGCTCCTGATCACGCGCAATCGCTTTCAGCTCAGCCCGCTTCTCAGCGTACTGGTCCGCCATGCGCTTGCGCTTGTCATTCCGTTCTATGGCGCTTTTTTTAGCCATTTAATCCTCCTGATCGCGGAGCCTCACGACTCCGCACTCCCTGATGCGTCAGCTCGTGAACGGGAAATCGAACTCGGCCAACAGGGCTTTTGCTTCTTCATCGGTCTTGGCGTTCGTGCAGACCACGATATCCATTCCCCAGACCGTCTCGACGTCGTCGTAATTGATCTCGGGGAACACAATGTGCTCCTTCAGGCCCATCGAGTAATTCCCGCGCCCGTCAAAGCTCTTGGCTCTGAGGCCCCGGAAATCCCGAACGCGCGGCAGGGCAACGCTCACGAGACGGTCCAGAAACTCATACATGCGTTCGCCGCGCAGGGTCACCTTGGCGCCAATCGGCATGCCTTCGCGCAGCTTGAAGCCGGCGATCGACTTCTTGGCCGTCGTCGTCAGGGCCTTCTGACCCGCAATGATGGTCAGGTCCTCAACAGCGGACTTGACCTTCTTGGTGTCGTTCACGGCTTCGCCGACCCCGATATTCAGCACGACTTTATCGAGCTTCGGGATCTGCATTTCGTTGGTATAGCCGAACTTCTCTTTCAGGCGCGCGCGAATCTCTTCGCGATAGCGCGTCTTGAAGCGCGGCGTGTATTCCTTGGCCTCAGACATCGATGACCTCGCCCGATTTCTTGGCGACGCGGACTTTCTCGCCACTGTCCAGCGTCTTGATCCCGACCCGCGTGGCGCCGCCTGATTTCGGATCGGCGTGCGCCACGTTGGAAACGTGGATCGACAATTCTTTTTCCTTGATCCCGCCGGGATCCATCTGGCTCGGACGCTGGTGACGCTTGGCCACGTTCACGCCCTCGACGACGACACGGGATTCAGACGGCATGACGCGCACGACCTGGCCGGTCTTGCCCTTGTCCTTGCCCGTCAGAATGACGACGCGATCGCCCTTTTTAATTTTCGCAGCCATTAGAGAACCTCCGGCGCGAGCGAAATGATCTTCATGTGTTGCTTGGCGCGCAGCTCACGCGGCACCGGCCCGAAGATACGCGTGCCGACCGGCTCGCCCGCATTGTTCACGATCACCGCGGCGTTCGTGTCAAAACGGATGACGGAGCCGTCAGCGCGCTTGATGTCCTTGGCGGTGCGCACGACAACGGCGCGGCGAACCTCGCCCTTCTTCACGCGGCCGCGCGGCTGAGCTTCCTTCACGGAAACAACGATGATGTCGCCGACATGCGCATAGCGCCGGCCGGCGCCGCCCAGAACCTTGATGCACTGGACGCGGCGGGCGCCGGAATTATCGGCAACCTCTAGATTTGACTGCATCTGAATCATGCAGAGTCTCCAACCCTTCTAGTGGGGCCGTGCGATCGAAAGCCTTTAGGCTCCAACCGCGCCGACAACCTCCCAGCGCTTCAGTTTAGACTTCGGCGGACATTCACTGATCTCCACCAAGTCGCCGACATTGAAGGCATTGCCTTCATCATGCGCGTGGTACTTCTTCGACCGGCGCACTGTTTTCTTGTACAGCGGGTGCAGGAAGGTCCGCTCGACGCGGACAACAACCGTCTTCTCACCCTTGTCGCTCACCACGACGCCCTGCAGAATTCGCTTCGGCATCGTTAGCTCCCTTTATTCTCGGCCGAGCGTTTGACGCCCAGCTCAGTCTTCAGCCGCGCAATATCGCGGCGGACGGTGCGCACGCGCGCCGTATTCTCAAGCTGTCCGGTCGCCTGCTGAAAGCGCAGATTGAACTGCTCTTTCTTCAGCTTGACGATCTGGTCGCGGAGCTGGTCCTGGCTCATCGCGTGGATGTCAGCGCTATCCATCGACTTCTCTCCTAAGCACTCTCTACGCCGTCACGGACGACGATTTTGGTTTTGATCGGCAGCTTGGCCGCGCCCAGGCGCAGAGCCTCGCGGGCGACGGAATCAGGCACGCCGTCAATCTCGAACATGATGCGGCCCGGCTTGACCTTGGCCGCCCAGTATTCCGGCGAGCCCTTGCCTTTACCCATGCGGACTTCGGTCGGTTTCTTGGAAACCGGCACGTCCGGGAAAATCCGGATCCACACACGGCCCGCACGTTTCATGTGGCGGGTAATGGCGCGGCGCGTCGCCTCGATCTGGCGCGAGGTGATGCGCTCGGGCTGCATGGCTTTCAGGCCGTAAGACCCGAAATTCAGAGCCGCGCCGCCTTTGGCGTTGCCCTTGATGCGCCCTTTATGCGCCTTGCGATATTTTGTTCGCTTCGGTTGCAGCATCGTCTCTAACCTTTACGCGGCCTGGCGGCCCGAACGGGCGCGCTGTTCGCCGGAATCCTGTTGGCGTTTCTCAGAGGCGAGCGGATCGTGCTCCATGATCTCGCCTTTGTAGATCCAGACCTTCACGCCGATCTTGCCCATCGCGGTATCGGCTTCAGCCGTTCCGTAATCGATGTCGGCGCGAAGCGTGTGAAGCGGCACGGAGCCTTCCTGGTAACGCTCGATGCGCGCGATCTCGGCGCCGCCCAGACGGCCGCCCGTCTGAATCTTGCAGCCCTTCGCGCCGAGGCGCATGGCGGACTGCAGCGAACGCTTCATGGCGCGGCGGAACGCAACACGGCGCTCCAGCTGCTGCGCGACGTTCTCGGCGACCAGCGTGGCGTCGACTTCCGGCTTGCGGACCTCGACGATGTTGAGGAAGACCTCGCCATCGACGATCTTGTCCAGCTCGCGGCGCATGGACTCGATGTCCGCGCCCTTCTTGCCAATCACGACGCCCGGACGGGCAGTGTAGATGGTCACGCGGCACTTCTTGTGCGGACGCTCAATGACGATCTTCGACACGCCGGCGGACTTCAGGCGCTTCTTCAGCATCCGGCGGATCTTGATGTCTTCCATCAGCAGATCGCCGTATTCGCCGGTGTTCGCGTACCAACGCGAATCCCACGTCTTGTTGATGCCGAGCCGCAGCCCGATCGGGTTTACTTTATGGCCCATTAGACGGCCTCCTCGACTTCGCGCACGACGATGGTCAGCTCAGAGAACGGCTTGAGGATCCGGGCGCCGCGGCCCCGCGCACGGGCGCGGAAACGCTTCATCACCAGGTTCTTGCCGACAAAGGCTTCGGACACGACCAGCGAGTCGATATCCAGGCCGTGATTGTTTTCCGCGTTCGCAATCGCCGATTCCAGCGCCTTGCGGACATCCTTGGAGATACGCTTGTGCGAAAACTCCAGCTCCGCCAGCGCCTTCTCAGCCGTCTTGCCGCGAATGGATTGCGCGACAAGGTTCAGCTTCTGAGGGCTGGTGCGAAGCAGACGGAGCTTCGAGCGGGCCTCGTTATCCGCGAGGCGGCGTTCAGCCTTGGCCTTACCCATGACTACTTCCTCTTCGCCTTCCGGTCCGCCTGGTGGCCGTAATAGGTGCGGCTGGGGGCGAACTCGCCGAGCTTGTGGCCGACCATGTCTTCGGTCACCAGCACGGGGATGAATTTGTGGCCGTTATGAACCTGGAACGTCAGGCCCACGAATTGCGGCATAATTGTCGAACGGCGCGACCAGGTCTTGATCGCTTGCTTACGCCCGCCTTCATGAGCAGCTTCCGCCTTCTTGAGCAGATAGCCGTCAACGAACGGACCTTTCCAAACAGAGCGTGACATTTTCTCTCAGCTCTCCTAACGGCGCTTTTTCTTTTGGTGACGGGAGCGAATGATGAACTTGTCAGTCGCCTTGTTCTTGCGCGTCTTCGCGCCTTTGGTCGACTTGCCCCAGGGGGTGACCGGGTGACGGCCGCCCGAGGTGCGGCCTTCGCCGCCGCCGTGCGGGTGATCAACCGGGTTCATCGCAACGCCGCGCACCGCCGGGCGTTTGCCCATGTGACGCTTGCGGCCCGCCTTGCCAAGATTGATGTTCAAATGGTCCGGGTTGGAGACCGCGCCAACGGTCGCCATGCAGATATCTTCCACCATGCGAAGCTCGCCGGAGGACAACCGGATCTGGGCATAGCCCTGGTCACGGCCGACCAGCTGCGCGAACGCGCCGGCCGAACGGGCGATCTGACCGCCCTTTTTCGGCTTCATCTCGATATTGTGGATGATCGTGCCGACCGGCATCGCCTTCAGAGGCATGGCGTTGCCCGGCTTCACGTCCGCCTTGTCGGCGGCGATCACCGAGTCGCCGACGCTCAGGCGCTGCGGCGCGAGGATATAGGCCTTTTCGCCGTCCTCGTACTTGATCAGCGCGATGAACGCGGTGCGGTTCGGATCGTATTCCAGACGCTCGACCGTCGCGGCGACATCAAGCTTGGTGCGCTTGAAATCGATGACGCGGTACAGCTTCTTGGCGCCGCCGCCACGCCGGCGGGAGGTCACCCGGCCGACATTGTTACGCCCGCCGGAAGACTTCAGACCTTCGGTCAGCGTCTTCTCGGGGCGCCCGTGGTGCAGCTCGCTGCGGTCGACCAGGACCAGAGCCCGGCGTCCCGGCGAGGTGGGATTGAACTTCTTGAGAGCCATTATCCTATCCGCCTACAATCCAGTCGTGACATCGATCGAGTGACCTTCTTCGAGGGTCACGATCGCTTTTTTCATGTCGGAACGCCGGCCCTCGACACGACGAAACATTTTCGTCTTGCCCTTCTGGCGAAGCGTGTTCACAGCCGCGACTTTCACTTTGAAAAGCCCCTCGACCGCTTCCTTGATCTCGGTCTTGTTCGCGGTCAGCGGCACTTCAAAAACAACCTTGTTCTCCTCTGAGAGCAGGGTCGCTTTCTCGGTCACTACCGGCGCGACAATCGTGTCATAGTGCTTGGCGTTGCTCATTTCAGGCGCGCCTCCAGCGCTTCGACAGCGTCCTTGGTCAGCACCAGCGTATCGCGGCGCAGCACGTCATAGACATTGATGCCCTGAACCGGCAGCACGTCGACTTCCGGGAAGTTGCGCGCGGCGCGGGAGAAATTCTCGTCCAGCGTCTCGCCGCCAACAATCAGGGCGCTTTTCACGCCAAGATCGGCAAAAGCCTTCCGCAGCGCGGCCGTCTTGGGCTCTTTCAGCTCGGCGCTGTCGAGAACGATCAGCGTCTTGCCGCCCAGCTTGGAGCTCAGCGCATGCTTCAGGCCCAGCTTGCGAACCTTCTTCGGCAGGTCGTGACCGTGATCGCGGACCCGCGGGCCGTGCGCCACGCCGCCGCCGACAAAGATGCCGGCCGAACGCGCGCCATGACGCGCGCCGCCCGTGCCCTTCTGGCGATAGGCTTTCTTCTTGGTGCGCGAGATTTCACCGCGCTCCTTGACCTTGTGGGTGCCGGCCTGGCGGTTCGCCAGTTGCCAGCGGACCACGCGGTGCAGCACGTCCGAGCGCGGCTCAAGTCCGAACACGGACTCGTCCAGCTCGATCGAACCGGCCGCTTTGGCCTCCAGGGTTTGAACGTCGATCTTCATTATTCTTCGCCGCCCTTGTCTTCGGAGCTGTCAGCATCGGCCGCGGCGTCCGCAGCTTCAGCTTCGTTCTCGGCCGGGGCTTCCGCCTCGGCTTTGGCCGCAGATTTCTTGTCTTCGGCGCCCGGCGCGCGGAACGCGCCCGGCATCGGAACCTCGTCCACGCCGATGCCCTTCACGGCGTCGCGGATCTCGATCCAGCCGCCCTCGGGGCCCGGCACCGCGCCAAGCACCAGAACCAGACCGCGGTCCACGTCCACGCGAACCACTTCAAGGTTCTGCGTGGTGACGCGCTTGGCGCCCATCTGGCCCGCCATCTTCTTACCCTTGAAGACACGGCCCGGATCCTGGCACTGACCGGTCGAGCCGTGGCTACGGTGAGAGATGGACACGCCGTGCGTGGCGCGCAGGCCGCTGAAGTTGTGACGCTTCATGGCGCCGGCAAAACCTTTACCGATAGAGATGCCCGACACATCGACCTTCTGACCATTCACGAAATGATCGGCCGTGATCTCGGACCCGACATCGATGAGGTTGTCCTCGGCGACGCGGAACTCGATCAGCTTTTTCTTCGGCGTGACACTGGCCTTCGCGAAACGCTCGCGCTCGGCTTTCGACACGCGCTTGACCTTGGCCGCGCCCGCGCCGAGTTGCAGCGCGGAATAACCGTCGCGCTCGCCCGTACGCTGGGCGACGACCTGGCATTCCTGCAGTTGCAGGACGGTCACCGGGATATGGGCCCCGTCGTCGTTAAAGACGCGGGTCATGCCCATCTTCTTGGCTATAACTCCGGATCGCATGACTTAACGCTCCAGGCTGATCTGAACGTCCACGCCCGCGGCCAGGTCGAGCTTCATCAAAGCATCGACGGTCTGCGGGGTCGGATCGACAATGTCCAAAAGGCGCTTGTGCGTGCGCACCTCAAACTGCTCGCGCGACTTCTTGTCGACGTGCGGCGAGCGGTTCACGGTGAAACGCTCCTTGCGCGTCGGCAACGGAATCGGGCCGAGCACAGTCGCGCCTGTACGCTTGGCGGTCGAGACGATCTCACGCGCGGAGCTGTCCAGCACGCGATGATCAAACGCCTTCAAGCGGATGCGAATATTTTGACGTTCCATGACGGTCTTCCGTTATCCGACGAGCGGTCTTCTGATTAAGCCGGGCGGCGTTTTGAAGTGCCGCCCGGAAAATGCGCCCCTCGTCAGGTTCTTGCTTCCTACTCGATGATTTTCGACACGACGCCGGCGCCGACGGTGCGTCCGCCTTCGCGGATGGCGAAGCGCAGGCCCTGGTCCATGGCGATCGGCGTGATCAGCTCGACCG